>JANNPM010000253.1:0-7997 GCA_031400145.1 Chryseolinea sp.
CAAAAAGGTTGACCGGCTCCTCATAGCCTTTGAAAGAGTTCAACGCGTTCATTCCACCGCCAGTCTTTTAATTGTCGGTGGGGGAAAAGAAGAAGAGAATCTAAAGGCGTTATCCGTAAGCCTGGGAATAGCAAATAAAGTTAAGTTTACGGGTTGGGTAACACATGACCGCATGCCGTCTTGCCTGGCGGAATTTGATCTCGCGGTGCACCATTATGCAAGTGACTATATGAGTCCATTGAAACTATTCGAATATATGGCCTGCGGTTTGCCTGTTGTCGGTCCAAATACCCCTGCAGTAAAGGAAGTGTTTCAGGACGGCATTCACATTGTATTGTCAGAGGGTACTACAGAAAGTCTAACCGAAAAGTTACTTTTCATGATAGCAAACGGGGATTTTAGATTAAAATTAGCAGCCGCTGGTGAAGCGCTGGTAAGGGATCATTATTCGTGGGAGAAAAATGCCGATCTAATTGTCAAAACAATTTGTGCAAGAGTTGAAAGATTGGAACATAAGAACAATAGATAGGTGCGAATTTTACAGATCATACAGACCAAACAGCTGCGTGGAGCTGAAATTTTTGCATGCCAGCTGTCGGAGGAGCTAATCAAAAATGGTGATGTTGTCGACGTCGTGTATCTTTATGAGAGCAAGAATGGTCACCTGAACTTTAACCTCAATTTTTTTGCATTGCATGGCAACAAAAGAAGACGTTTTTGGGATATTTCGGCATTTCGGCGACTAGCAAAAATCATTGAGACAGGAAATTATGACATAGTTCAGGCAAATGCCGCCGATACGTTGAAGTATGCGGTATTTTCCCGAACATTTTTTCGGTGGCGATCAAAAATAATTTTTCGTAATGCGAGTATCATGAGTGCCTTCATCAAGGGAAAGGTGCAACTCGCCTTCAATAAATGGATGTTAAGACAATGTGATTGTTTTATCTCTGTAAGTGAGCACTCGCGTCGCGATCTAATGAAGCTTTACCCTCACGCTGCGCTAGCGTCAGTGACGATTCCAATAGGCACCCAAAATTTCGACATTGTTTCTGCAGCGAAAAGGTTGGCGCCTACTAAAGATCCAATCCTCATCGCTATAGGAAGTTTTGTGCGAGAGAAGAATCACATTTTCCTTCTGGAAATCTTCAATGTTTATTATCGAAAGTATGCCAATGGCTACCTTTGGCTTGTTGGAGACGGCAAGCTCAGGCCTCAGTTGGAAAAGGCTATAGCGCATTATAATCTGGCTGAGCGGGTTAGGATCTGGGGTTACACCAACGATGCTATAGCATTGTTGAAAAGCGCTGACGTTCTGGTTATGCCTTCAGTTATTGAAGGATTGCCTGGCGTTATATTGGAGGCAATTTCCTGCGAGATACCAGTTGTTGCCTCCGACGTTGGGGGCATTCCGGAAATTATCATCGATGACGTGACAGGTATTTGTATATCGGGATATTCGGCAATGGAGTACGCTGACCGAATCAGAAAATTATTAACTAATATGGAGTACCGAAACGGGCTGGTTCATGAAGCGAAGAAAAAACTATTGGAAAGCTATACACTGGAGAAGATCGGAGCGGAATTCATTGCACATTATCATCAGCTCCTAAAAGGAAAATAATCGAACGCATCCCCGCAGTCATGCGAACAAGTTTGAAAAAGCTCTTCTTCAAGTTCTATATCTCTTTGCCGTGGAATTATTTTGTTTTTTCGTCTCTGAAAAAATTTGTGGTCCCTGCCTACAAATGGCGCCGATGGCTCCGCTTTAAGGGAGAATTTAATCTTATGCTGGACGAAGGAAGCCAGTTAAAGGTGATGAGCTACGGAAATACAATTGAAAATGAATTGTTCTGGTTGGGTACGAAGGGGTGGGAGTGGCATTCTACGATTTTATGGAGCTCGTTAAGTGCACACTCAATAGTGATCTTCGATATTGGAGCAAACACTGGCCTATACTCGTTGATCAGCGCAAAGATAAATCCGGAAGCAGTCATCTTTGCATTCGAGCCGCTAGAAAAGGTAGCCAGCAGAATGCTAACCAATCTGTCACTGAATAATCTAAAAGTGCACTTGAACACGTTGGCGCTTGCGTCTGAAGACGGAGAAGGTAAGATATTTGTTAACGACACAATTTCGGATACTTTTGATCAGGCGTCGCTTAATGCCGTGCAAAATAGCAACAGGTCGGTGAATGCCATAACCATAAAAAAAAAGAAGCTAAGCACATTCATCCGGGAGCAGGCTATCACACAAATCGATCTGATGAAAATCGATGTGGAGACATTTGAACCCCAGGTATTGTTGGGAATGGGAACTTATCTTAGAGAATATGCACCGACGATCCTGATCGAAATACTAAATGAACGCGTAGCATTCGAAGTTCAAAATTTGATTGCTGGCATTGAGTATGATTATTATTTAATCGATGTTAGGAAAGGTTGCAAATTGACTACTAATCTGATCCCAAATAAAAGGGGAAATAATTTCTTGCTGCTGAATAAGGCAAAGCACGGAGAATTGCCCAAAGTGAAACAGATTCTTAACGGTCATGTTTAAAAAAATCCGCAAGAAAATTATTGAAACACTGCAAAGTATTTTGAAACGCAGAGGTTTTGCAGTTGTCAAGTGGACCCATCAATCATATGATCATTCGTTAGTGCTTCCTGAAAAAGGCCGGGAATATCTTGTGCCTGATAATCCCGAACTTATCGCTTTGATTGAGCTATATCAGAAACAAAATTCGACCCTTACAAATTCTGAAGTTTGGAATTGGTCCGACGGTGGCTTGGGAAGCAAAGTGCTTCGCACATTTCGCGGCGATCGGGCCTATGTGTGGCAGCTAAAGGGTGTGGACCTGCCGGAGCTAAGATATTTAACTTCGACATACTTTCAACTGGTCAATGATCCGATGAACCTTTTGAACATTTTTAGTGATGATGAGTTGTTCGGCAATTATTTGTTCTCGATTGCAGGTAGAAAGATCAGTCGGGAACTATTGGATTCCGCAAATGAAATCAATTTCATCGAGCGTAATCTGAAGTTGTCGGAAATAGCGAACTTGAAAATCCTCGATATTGGTGCGGGATACGGCCGCATGGCCCATAGATGTAGTGAAGCCTTTGCAAATTTGGCAAGATATTACTGCACAGATGGAGTGCCGGTATCGGCCTTCATCTGCGCCTATTACCTTAAGTTCAGAAAAGTAGGTAATGCGGAGGTCGTGACTATGCCCGTACTATCACAAAGGCTTGCAGGTGAAAAAATTCACCTGGCATTAAATATTCATAGTTTTTCAGAATGCTCACTAGAATCGATTGATTGGTGGATAAATACCATATCAAATTTGGATATTCCCTATCTAATGATTGTCCCCAACGCATTTGAAGATAGTGGTGCCAGATTATTGACCAACTCTCGTAAAGATTTTATATCTATCGTAGAAAAGTACGGCTATAGCCTTCGGGTTAAAGAGCCCAAGTACAGGGACCCGTTGGTGCAGAAACTCGGGTTATATCCATCATTTTATTATTTATTCGAAAGACACAGCCGGCATTCGTTTAAAAGGGGGCTTAGCTGATGAATACGGTTTGTGCAATTATTGTCACATTCAACCGACCGGACATTCTTAAAGAGTGTCTTGCTGCGCTTATGACGCAATCAGGTCTCGACCACATCCATGTTGTCATCAACTCCCCCGACCCGCACACGATCGGAGTGACGCAATCCTTTGATGAAAGCCATTTTATAAGTTACGAAGTACACGATAATCCAGGGCCTGCAGGGGGCTTTCATCATGGTTTAAAATGGTTTCTAAATCAGAAATATTCATTCTGCTGGCTCATGGATGATGATGTGGTCGTAGGTGAGAATTGCTTGAAGCAACTTGTGCTCTGTAGTGTTCAGCACGAATACATTTATCCCCGAGTGGTTAAGGGAGACGGCAAAGAGATTGTTTCCTTTGGCTGGTGGGGTGTGCTTATAAAAAGGGATCTTATTATGCGAGCTGGCCTTCCCATTGCAGAATTATTCTTTTGGAAAGAAGATACCGAGTATTTGCAGAACAGGCTGATGCGTGTGTATGGTGTCGCGCCATTCAGATGTCTTTCGGCGGTTGCAAATCATCTTCATCTACGAAAAAAAAAGCGACCTTCCTGGTATTATTATTACACTGTTCGAAATACACTATACTATCACAACTATATCGCGGGCTACACCTGGTATCGCGTAAAAAAGACTTTTGTCCTTTTCCCACACGCTCTTTTTATGATTTTGTTTAGGGAAGATAATAAGCTGCGAAAGATGCGGCTGGTCTCAATCGGTATATTTCATGGGATAATCGGAAAGATCGGCAAACTGATAGATCCTGCATTGAATACTTAACTGCAAGCATCACTGAATATCATCGAAAGCACGCTTCAAATAAACTAAAAGTGAGGATTTTACATATTATCAAATCTTTGGGTCGAGGCGGAGCTGAAACACTGTTGCCAGAAACTCTTCAATTTCACAATAGAACTGCATTCGAATTTCATTATGCATACTTCTTACCGTGGAAGAATCAAATGGTTGAGGCCATCACGCTTCACGGAGGCTGGGTTATTTGCTTTAACGCAAATAACAATCTTCAAATGATGACTAATATGTGGGCAGTCGTTAGATACGTGAGGAATAACAAAATAAATTTAATTCATGCACACCTTCCCTGGGCAGGCGTGCTCGGGCGGCTGGTAGGTAGGATTTGTGGTGTCCCAGTAATTTATACGGAGCACAATATGCAGGAACGCTATCATCCCATTACCAAGTTCATGAACCTCACGACTATGAATATGCTCACGTCAGTTATCGCCGTATCGGAGGACGTGGCCAATTCAATCCGCGAACACAAACGTGGGTTGAAAATTAACCTGCAGACAATTTTGAATGGTGTCAATACTGAACGCTTCAAGAGAAGGAAAATTGACGGAACACAAATCCGTGAGAAAATTGGAATTCCGTCAGACGCTTTGGTAGTGGGTACGGTCGCCGTGTTCCGTACACAAAAGCGATTAGATATCTGGATGGAGCAGGCGGCAGTCATATTACACCAACACCCTAATGTTCATTTCATTATAGTTGGGGATGGCCCCCTGAAGGAAATATTGTCGAATAAGCGCATCGAACTCGAACTGCAAGGCCGCCTTCATATGCCGGGTCTGGAAATTGAGGTCAGGCCATTCATGTCGGCATTCGACATCTATATGATGAGTTCCATCTTTGAAGGGTTGCCCCTGGCCCTGCTTGAAGCAATGTCGATGCAATGTCCGGTTATCGCCACGGAAGCAGGAGGTGTAAAAGAGGTGATCCGGAACGAAATCGACGGCCTTCTCTGCGCTGTTTCTGAGCCCGAACAACTGGCAGTGCTCGCCTCAAGGCTTATTCAAAATTCAGACCTGCGCCTACAATACGGCAGGAGTGCGAGGGAACGCGTAGTGACTGCATTTAACATGGAAAATATGGTAATTCAATTGGAGAATCTCTATCATTCGCATTTAGTTTCCTGAATGGCAGGAGTCAGCAGGGAGTTATATTATATTTGAAGTTGCTGAATGATGGAAATACGCGAAGCGACGGAATCGGATGTTACCGCAATCGTGGACTTGTTGAAACGGAGCCTTGGGGAAAGCCTGATGCCAAAGTCTGAGCTATACTGGCGGTGGAAACACTTACAAAATCCGTTTGGACCCTCCCCGGTTCTTCTTTCGTGGGAGGCAAAGACACTGGTTGGCGTTCGGGCATTCATGAGATGGGAATGGATACGCCAGGATCGGCTTTATAAAGCTGTACGAGCGGTGGATACTGCTACCGATCCAGGCCATCAGGGTAAAGGCATTTTTAAACGGCTTACAATGCAACTCCTTTCCGACTGCAAAGAGGAAACAGATTTTGTATTTAATACACCCAACTCCCAAAGCAAGCCGGGATATTTAAAGATGGGGTGGGAAGAAATGGGCAAACTGCCGATCACATTTGAAGGGGCGCGACCATTGCACATGTTTAAGAATCTGATATTTAACAGCAAGCCATCAAACGTTGTAATCGACAAACTTAGCCTGACCCATTACCTCGATCATCCAAGCCTTGACACTCTACTGTCAAATCACAAGAAGCTTTCGGGTAAATTTACCACCAACTATTCAGTTGAATACTTGCGCTGGCGTTATCTAGATGTGCCGGTGGCTACCTATGTTGCCAATGGTTTAGAGATCGAAGGGAAGCTGGTTGCCCTCATTATCGGTCGGATAAAAAAGTCTAAGTTTGGGAAGGAATTAAGGATCACCGAATGCTTCTTATCCGACGAACGTCATGTTAATGAATTGGCAGTAAAATTCAATGAAACTAAAAAAAATTTGAAAGTTGATTTCATAACAGTATCAGCAACCGGGCTACGCGCCACAAAAAAAATAATGAGGCTGTTCAATTTTACCCTAAAAGCCGGCCCGATTGTGACCGCGCGCAAACTGAAGTTGCACGATTTAGAATCTCTATTCGAATTTAAAGCATGGTCGCCAACCTTAGGTGATCTTGAATTATTTTAACGGTGGTTGGAGGAATAATCACAATTATTTTAACAGGTCTCATTTCCTTTTTTCTCATCGGGGAATTAAAAGCCAGAAACAAAGTCGTAAATGTGTCTCTTTTACAAAAGCTATTTTTCTACCATATAGGACTGGCGCTCGTCTATTATATGTACGCATTATTTAATCCGTCCGACTCAAATGCGTATTTTTTCAAGATTGTTACTCAGTTTCGCGGAAGTACGTGGGGATCGTATTACGGTACTAGTACGACATTCATTGAATTTTTGGGATATCCGTTTGTCCACTTCCTGAATTTCAATTATGAGTCGTGTATGGCGCTGTTCGCTTTTTTTGGTTACCTGGGTTTTGTTTTCTTTTATATTTTTTTCAGGGAGAATATAAAGTTTGAGCATAAGTTTCTTGGCCTGGATTTGCTCACAATCTTTATGCTCTTGCCCAATCTGCACTTTTGGTCTTCGTCTTTGGGGAAGGGTTCCGTGATCTTCATGGGAATTGGATTATTTTTTTTTGGTATCAGCAGAATTCAATCGCGGTGGTTCGCAATCTTACTTGGAGGATTCATTATCTACCACGTCCGCCCGCATATAATGCTTGTAATTCTGGTTTCATCAGCAATAGGATTCATGTTTTCTACGAAAGGAGTCTCGATACTGTTGAGGGTGCTATTTCTCATAGCCGTATCGGTAGTTTTCTACATTATTTTCAGTGATGTTTTAAAAATGGTCGGAATCGACGAAGAGGAGCTTTTAACTAATGGGTTAGATTTATCTAACAGAGCGAGGGAATTAACGAACGCTACGTCAGGTGTTGATATCAACAGTTATAGTCTACCGGTCCAAGTTTTTACATTTCTGTATCGCCCGTTGTTTTTCGACGGTCCGGGCATTTTAGGTTTTATTGTTTCGATGGAAAACGTATTTTACCTTATCGTCACGCTAAGAATATTAAATTCAAAGGGTATAAAATTCCTATTTACAGGGAATGCGTTGATAAAGACTGCATTCCTCAGCTTTATAACTGCGTCAATTGCTTTAGCGCAGATTTCTGGAAATCTCGGACTGGCCATCCGGCAAAAAAGTCAAATTTTCATTTTACTGTTATTTGTTATTCTTTCCTTTGAGGATATAAAAACCGCCACAGCGGTGAAAAGGGCGGAGCAAGCACGAGTGAGAAAAAAACGAGGTCTTAGGTCTGACCGTGAGCAACCAGCGTCAACATGACACATGGAATTTTTGTGATCTCGCTAGACTTCGAACTCCACTGGGGGGGCGTTGAAAAATGGCCAGTCAACGACTATCGGCAATATTTTCTCAAAACCCGTCTCGTAATTCCAGAGATGTTGAATTTGTTCGAGGAATATAACGTAGGTGCAACATGGGCGGGGGTGGGAATGTTGTTTTATAGCAACCGCCAGCA
>JANNPM010000289.1:0-7062 GCA_031400145.1 Chryseolinea sp.
ACATAACGTAACTCTGCCACGTTTGAGAGGCTCTCATGAATAAGCCCGTAATTCAAGTGGATGCTTTTTTGCGCAAAGTATCGCCAAAGTGCGTGACACACGCAAATCCCAAGGTTTGAAATATTCACTTCCCTTGCTCGCTTTTTGTGTGCTTTTAACCGAATTAGTCGGCAATCGCAGGCAGCGACAACGTGCCGCTTGGCTTGGGGGAAACTGGGAATGGATTTCTCAACTGGCACAGGATTTTGGGTTGGAGGGAAATTTTGACTCGAGTCCTTCGCAGTCAACTCTGAGCCGTTTTTTCTCCAAAGGCGATGAATACGCCATCAAGCAGCTCTATCTGGCGGAATTACGCCTCCGAGAATTACACAACTTTAAAGAAGCGCAGAAAGATTTGCCCACGATGGCCAATCAACTTCTTCAATACTGCGTTGACGGAAAACGCCGAGAAGGGTGTGTGAGTGTGGAAACTGGACGCACTGAAATCGACCTGACCATGATGCGAGCGGACACTCGCACGGTACACTTCTGGGGCGTCTGCCCAGATAAAGAAGGTGAAGCTGTCACAGCGCGGAAAACTATTTCAATGTGCGGCTCTGAAATTCCTCCAGCACTTTTCACATTCGACGCGGGCATTACAGGTCCCGGATTTATATCAGGCCTTGTGCGCAAAGGGCATTCTTATATTGCAGCCATCAAAGGCAATGCAGGAAAAGTCTTCAATGACATCCAGTCAGCGGAATGGTCAAAAAGTGCGATGAGAGCGACTGTATCAAATAAAAAAGCGCATGGTCGGCAAGAAACCAGGACAATTGAAATATTACGCACAACTGCATTTCCTTCGCGATCTCTTTCCAAATACACAAAATGCGGAAGTGTTTTACGCGTCACGCGTGAATTTACGGAAGGTAAAAAGACGACTTGCGAGACTCGCTACTTCATTGCGAGCACGGGCTTAGGAACGCTAAGCCCCGTTGAATTTCTTGAGCGTGTGCGCGCTCATTGGATCCAGGAAAATGGGCTGCATTGGTGTAAAGATGCAGTTTTGGGCGAGGATGATCTTCCAAAACAGTCGCACAAAAGTTCCCGCTTACTGGGATTTATGAAGTCAATCGTTGTTTCACTGGGCTACAAGCTTCAAAAATCTGTTCAGAAATTTGTTGATCTTTGTGCAGGAAATCCAAGGAAAGTAATTGAAAGTTTGTTCTATTCAGGCTGACAGAAACCGCACTTCTAAAATTGAAAAGACGTAATGGCGAATTTGTTCGCATAAAAATTCATGCCTAAAAAAAGAAGTTGACGATGATTTTCCAATAACCAAGGAGAGCTAAAAACAAAAAAGAGAAAAAAAATGGATTCATGATTTGAAATGGGGCGGGTAATACACTCTTCCCTAGCACAGATGTTTACCCCCATTTCAAGTCATGAATCAGCCCTGCCATGAATGGTTACTTAGATATAGCTGGCTCTTTCAGATTCTTTGTGATTAAAGAGGCTGATGCCCTTGTCTTGAATCAAATTCACGAAGGTATGGTTGCTAAAATGTTCTGTTATTTCAAAGCGATAAATATTTTCGATTGGCTAGCAATCTACTCACCTCTTATTGAAAGATGGAAACAATGTGGAATGGTGGTTGCCAATGTGAGGCTTAAACATGGTTTCGCTGATCCAGTAAAACATCGCTTGCAGATTTCAGTATATTTCGATGATATTGGAGACTTAGCTGGATACGGCGAAGATGAAAATGAGATATTGGCTTATGAGAAGGCCATTTGCGAGTTATTTGAGCGCGAGATGATGAAACGTGCAAGTACATGGTCAGGAAAGTTGACATCCAATGGGGTTGCAGCTCATCGATTTTTCCTTCTCGCAAAACGTTTTGCGAAAGATGAGCTTATTGAAAGAGATGCCTTTCTAAGGCATTGGCTCACAAAAACGCCGCTCGCTAAAATAGCTATGCCAAAGAGCCTAGTTAAATTCTCAAATGCCATCGAAAAATCAGGTCATGACCTAACCATAGCTCACACATACTTGGGCATAAAAGAAACAGTTATTGCTATCATTAAGAATAAATCTACTGGTGGGTTCTTGATAGGATCATCATTTAAGCCTCACCGGGAGGATGCGATTTTAAAAGCAACGAGAGAAGCTTTTTACAATTTAGCAGCGGATTTTGAACCATCAAGTCAAGATATTTCTTGGTGTAATCGTTCTTTCAGTAACCATCGACGTTATTGGTATGAGAATAAATCTATACCGGATTGGCTTATAGGCGAGAAAACCTCTTCATGCATAAAACCTCTCAATATAAATACAAAATTTCATTATGAGATGTTATCTGTTAGCCCTGTACCAGTAGTTGCATGTACTTCACAGGAACTCATTGACCTCTGGCAAGGAGAAACGCCCGTAGATATCCTTTACAGAATTGAAAAACAATATAATACAATACCGAATTTAGAGCTGCACCCTTTCCCCTAATAATTTGAATTATAGGAATGTATATGACATCGATTTTCATGTTTGCACTCTCCCTTGTCACTCTAGTTGTTAATCATGCTCCAGGAAAGACGTTCGATCGATTGAAAAACGAGAAACAGATCACAACTGCAGCTGCACAACCTGAAACTATGACCTGCCGTAGCTGAGTGCTTTTGAATTCTGGAATGAACACCTATAATTTATAGGGGAAATATTTTGAAGCGTCCCGCGTTGATTCTCTCGTTATTATTGTCTCATAATGATCATATTTCATATGCGGACCAGCGCCAAAATTCAATGGTACCGACGTTAAGAGTCTATAATGACTTTAACCTCCCTCTGGAGCCCTCTCGACTTACTACGATGAGCGAATACAATTTATCATTATGCCTATTTCGCTCTATTTTTGAGCTAGATGATGCTTCTATGCCAACTAGTTATATCCTAGAAAGCTGGATTTATTCTCCTTCCAATCGATCTTATGTATTCAAAATAAAAGAAGGTGTTAAGTGGTCTGATGGGAAAGCACTGACCGCAGCTGATCTTGCATTTTCAATTCTTAGACTCAAAAAAGCTGCTCCAGGTCCCTATTCATCCATACTGAACCTTCTCGACGGAGAAGAGAGCATCAAAGATTCACGCATAGCTCATTCGGCACTGAATCCTGTTAGCTTGAATTCTCTTGTTGTTAGAGTTAAACAGCCAGGTCTTGATCTTTTCAAAAGGTTAACATCTCTGTTTGTGCCTATTGTTCGTGAAGAACAAGTAGATTCGAAGTCACATCTAGTGATGAACCATAACATCTCACTTGGGCCATACCTCGTAAATACTTCTAAGTCCAAAGGAGACACACTCTATTTAGAGAAAAACGACTTCTTCCCGCTTCGTCGAAATAATATGCCCCAAAAAATTGAAATGAGAAAATACCCAGATTCGCCACTAAGCCTTGCAAAATTTGGAACTTACGAGATGTGGGCAAACGTAGCTCTGGATCGAGCTTTTGTTGGCAAGGGCACCTGGGAACACTTGAAATCCAAAAAATGGTCTATTTGGACTCGTCCAGTTGACCGCGTGATGTATATTTATCCAACAAGAAGTGGTGCAAAGCTGCGCGGTATGCGTTCTTTAGTACAATCAATTGGATTTTTCTTAGAACAAAATCCGATCAATTTTGACCAGTTTGTAGGGGTTAAAAGAGCAAAATCTTTACAGCCTCCTGGATTTATCCTTCATAAAGATATCAAGTATGATCAAATTTCTCTTCCAAAATCACTTGTGTCTAAAAGGTTGAGACTTGCTGTTATAAACCCTCAGCTTCCTGGAGACACGGTGTCAAAGAAGCTTGAGGAAATGGGTCTTAAGATCGACGTAAGTTATTTCCCTCTTTCTAAGCTTTCATCAATTCAGTTTTCAGATGAATATGATCTAATTTTAGATGCATTTGGAGCTGCAGATCCCGACCCTGTTACATGGCTTTCTCTTGTTTTTGAAAGCGATGTCGACTTCATTGGAGATTGGGGCAAAGATCTAAAGTCTCGTTTCACAGTTCTAAAGAGGGAGATGGATACTGAAAAACAGCACCAATCTTTAAGAGAGCTTCTTCATGATGCTGGTAAGAATGGCTACTATGTCCCACTAGCGCACTATTCTACAATTGCTATCTCAAACGATAGAATGTCCTTAAATAAAATACGTGAAATCGATGAAACTGTAGACCTGCATAAGATTGAGGTTATCGGTTCTCAATGATTTAAAATGTAAGCGCCTCAGCAACGACACATTTTAAAATTTGAAAAAACCCCTAAAATTCTAACTCCAGCAACAGAACACGGAGTCTAGGATATGAGAAAAAGGCGCAGTTCGGATGAAATCGAAAGATTGATTTCCGATTTTAAAACGAGTGGCAATACCGTAGTAAACTATTGCAAGAAAAACAAAGTGAATCCAGGATCACTCTATCGAATTCTATCGAGGCATAGAGCAAATGCCGCACTGGCTCGCAAAAGCCCAAAACCCTCCCCGCAGAAAAAACTCTCTGCATTTATTCCCGTGACAGTTTTGCCTGAAGCTCAGGAAAGTAAAATTTGTGAACACGATTCGCCAAAACATCTGTTTCTTAAAAGTGAAAAATGGGAACTCAAGATAGAGCCTGGTACTGATGTGAACTGGATCTCTCAGATTTTAAAGGCCATACAATGAAAGATTTAAGCGAATTTCCTCGGATTCTTTTTTATCGTGGCAATGTTGATTTTAGAAAGAGGCGCCGTGGTTTAGCTGCATTTGTTGAGGCTGAACTCCAAGAAGACCCATTTTCTAAAGCATTATTCGTATTTTTGAATCGATCAAGAGACTGTATTCGTTGTCTGTACTGGGACACTACGGGTTTTGCAATGTGGGAAAAAGAACTTGAAAAGGAAAAATTTATCATTCCACGAAAAAGAGGACAGGAAAAAATGGAACTCCCGGCATCGCAAATGAGATGGTTGCTTGAAGGCATAGACATTTGGAAATTAAAACCGCATAAACACCTTTCTTTTGAGTCTCTCCTTTATTGACTTTTATTGATTAATATCGTATCTGTATGAGTTATGATATATGAAAGTGATATAAAAAATATACCGGAACAGTATCGCCAATTGTTTGCTTCAATGCAAGCCTCGATCATTCATCTCACCACTGTAAATAACAAGTTAAGAAGCATGCTCTTCGGCCCCTCGTCTGAAAAACACCTCGTGTTGCCACACATATATCCCGTTGGAACGCTTTTTAACGAACCAGAATCCATCTTAGATTCTGAAAAGAATGAACCCGAAAAGACACCTTCTGAAGGTACGCCTTCAGATAAAAATCCTCATAATGATAAACCCAAAAAAACCTCCACTCGAAGTCCAGACTCTGGTGGTCGCAATACTTTCCCAGAAGATCTGCCGCGCATTGAGATCATTTGCGACCTGTCTGAGGCTGAAAAAATTTGCCCTCAAGATGGAACTGTACTTGTTGAAATAGGCCGCGATGTTGTCGAAAAAATTGATGTCAAACCTGCAGAAGTTTTTGTCAATAAATACGTTTATATCAAGTACGGAAAATCAGGCGGCGAAACGCCTCCTGTTAAAGCTTCCGCAGTACCTAGCGTTATTCCCGGCGCTTCGTGCGATTCCGGAATGCTCAGTTTTATTTTGGAACAAAAATATTTAAATGCCATGCCGCTCTACCGCCTCGAAGAAAATTTTTCTCAAATGAATGTCGACATTTCTAGAACTTCCATGGCGCGATGGGCAATTCAAACGGCAGATTTTCTAGGTGACTTGGCCTTTAAAATAAAGAATTATATTCTTTCCCAAAAAGCTTTACACGCCGATGAAACAACTATCCAAGTTTTGCATGAACCTGGAAAAAAAGCTCAAACAAATTCTTACATGTGGATGATTTGCTCTCCTGAAAATACACATCCTGCAGTTTGGTTTCAATACGAAAGTGGCCGAGCTGGAGTTTATGCGAAATCTTTGCTCGAAGATTTTTCGGGCCTCGTTCATACTGATGGATACGATGGCTACAATAAGGCCATCTCCGAAAATAAAGCAACCAGACTCGGTTGCTGGGCGCACGTGCGCAGAAGATTTGTGAACGCCAAGAAAGCTGGAATTAAAGGTTCTGGTGCAAATAAATATAAAACTCTTGCGGAAAAGTTCTTGGAACTTATTCAAAGTCTTTTCAAAAATGAGGCTGAATTTAAAGCCGGAAATTTCGAAAAATCTGAAGAACATTTGGTGATTTACAGAAAAACACATTCAAAACCTATTATTGATCAAATAAAAACATTGCTTGACGATGCTCGAATTCGAATTCCAACAAAAAATGATCTCGGTGACGCTTTGACATACTTGCATAACGAATGGCCCTATCTCATTCGGTTCTTAGATCACGGCGCAGCCAGTTTGTCGAACAATCGAATTGAAAATCATGTCCGTCCATTCGCGATCGGGCGCAAAAACTGGTTGTTTGCCGACACAACCAAAGGCGCAGACGCAAGTGCCATTCTCTACACCGTCATTGCCACTGCAAAGGCAAACGGGCTGTCCGTCAGGGCCTATCTCAAAAAGATTTTTTCTGAACTTCCTGCTCTTTATGCCTGCCAAAAGTCAAAAATCGATTTTACGCCATTCCTGCCTTGGAACTGCACAGATTGTCTTAAACCGCAGCAAAAATAACTACAATGTGTCGCTGCTGAGGCGCTTACTTTAAAATCACGTGTTAGACGACCTGCATCGAGATTTTTAATCGTTTTTATTCTCATCAGGAGTCCTATCGTTTTCATGGTCGGGTGAGCTGCCGAATTTTAGTTTTCCTGAATTGTGAGCTGATGCTTTTCTCCCAATGCCGATGAGCTGCCCCCAGAATGATTATTTCTTGCAAGCAGTTAAGCACTACCTTTGAGGGATGAAGCGTCCCATCGTGTTTGTCACCTTTGACAGAAATCCTTTGTCAGCTGTGGGTGGTCGGCGTTCGGCTTCAAGCTGGGTCACGACCCGCCAATGGGTGATTACCGTCCAGCGTAATCGTCGTGTCGGTAACTTCCGTCAC
>JANNPM010000319.1:0-4559 GCA_031400145.1 Chryseolinea sp.
ACGTCGCGGAACCCCCGGGTGCAGACCATCGCGGCCTTGGACAGGATTTTCGACAAAATCACCGTGACCGTTAGCGCTGAGATTGGAGATCGCCTTGACCGCACCGGTTTTTACGTCCATTACCACTACCAGGCCGTCGTCTGCGTTGTGGTGCATCATCGCTTTGTGCAGCGCGGTCTCCGCCACATCCTGTAAATTGATATCAAGCGTTGTTTGCAGATCCAATCCGTTAACGGCTTTTACATTATTGGCATCAAATACTGGCTTCCAGACGCCGCCTGAGATCTTTTGATAATAGGCATATCCATCCTGTCCTGCCAGCTGTTCGTTAAAGCTGTATTCAAGGCCGGCGCCTTTGTCATTTTCATTTACGTATCCAATAGTACGCCTGCTAAGGTTGGTGAACGGATGATAGCGCACGTCGATCTTTTCGAAGATGGCACCCCCGCGCAGCCGGCCCTCGCGGAACACGGGCCATGTTGTCATTAACTTCTTTTGCTGGTAGTTTACGCGTTTGCGACTGAGGATTACGTATTGCTTTCCGGTTGAGCGGGCATCAATAAGCATTCGTTTATAGTCCGTCTTTGAACGATCCTGAAAAAATCCTGAAAGTCTGAAAGCGAGAGAATCGACATTTTTCCGGAATACGCGCTCGCTTGGCAGTGTAGCATCAAATGCCACTTTATAAAATGGTAACGATGTGGCCAGCAGACTGCCATTGTCGGAATAGATGTTTCCACGGGTCGCCTTAACGCGTTTATAGTCAAATGAAATACGCTCACCCATGGCGGCCCATTTCTCACCTTCAACGAACTGAATATGCGCCGTTTTGAAAACCACGGCCATCGCGAAGAGCACTGCAAAAAGAAATGCAATGCGAACCCGTAATAATATGGATTGCTTAATATTCACCAGCCGTTGTTTCTACTTTAAATGGAGGCTTGAGACTTTCCTTTAACCCGAGTGTGTTCACTTTTCTGGCTACTTCTGATTGTTTGCTTGCAAACATCAGATCAGCTTTCAGCGTGGTATAATCAGCGCGCAGATCCTCCACTTCGGCCTGTATGGTATTAATGCGGCGCACGGTCTTTTCAGCGTAATGTGTGTTGCTGATATAGACAAGGCCGAGCATCATGACGAACAATATTTTTGGCAGGTACTTAACCGGGAATCCGTCTTCGAAGTAACTTTCCAGCTTAAGCCTTTTTTCAAGTCCCGCGAACATGCCTTTTCCCGACATCGGTAGTTTCTTTTTCGCAGATTTGATTTTAAACTTGTTTTCTGTCATGAAGTGTTATGTCACATTGTATCCTTTTGAATTTTTTCTGCCACGCGTAGCCTGGCACTTCTCGCCCGGCTATTTTCATCTATCTCCTCCTGTGAGGCTTCTATTGGTTTCTTATTGACAGGCTTAAATGGTTTAATCTCATTTCCAAAAAAATCCTTGTCCACCTCGCCAAACATTTTCCCCTTGTTCATATAATTCTTCACCATTCGGTCTTCCAGCGAATGATACGAGAGGACAACCAGTCTTCCTCCGGGCATAATCACTTCGCCGCACTGGTGCAAAAAATCTTCAAGCGCTTTCATTTCTTCGTTCACCGCTATTCGCAGCGCCTGAAACACCTGGGCGAAATATTTATTCTCCTTTCCTCTTGGCGTTATGGATTGAAGTGCATTTTTCAGATCTGTCGTCGTCTCAAATGGTTTGCTTACCCTTTGCTGGACAACCATGCGTGCGACTGTTCTTGCATTCTTCAACTCTCCGTACATTCCAAAGATCTTATGAAGTTGTTCCTCATTATGTTCATTTAGTATCTCCGCTGCAGTGCGTGTGATACCTCTATCCATGCGCATATCAAGCGGACCGTCGAAACGTGTCGAGAATCCCCGTTCTGCTGAATCGATCTGGTGTGATGATACGCCCAGGTCAGCGAGAATACCGTTCACCTGGTTTACACCATTCAATCTCAGGTATCTTTTCATAAACATGAAGTTTGCCTGACAAAATGTAAAAGAACGATTGCTGATAGCTTCAGCCTGCTTCTTTGCGTCTTCATCCTGATCAAAGGCGATTAACTTACCCTCTTTCAGTGATTCTAGGATCCGTAAACTGTGTCCTCCCCCACCAAATGTCACGTCAACATATGTACCCTGCGGATCGACGTTGAGGCCTTTTAGGGTCTTTTCCAACATTACCGGGTTATGATACATAAGTAGCTTCAAGCTGCAAGCTTGTGAGTGCTGGCTTCCGGACTATTCGCGTTGATCATAGTTTGTTCATAAAGGCAGTTAGCATCTTTGCTCTTCAGTTACCAATGCTGATAATGCGTTCACTTTCTCCGTTGGCACCCATCCCTGTTCTTGTACGATCAGCAAATGAGTTTCAGGTTCGAAAGCTGAACCCAGTGCTATTTCCGCATAATGCTTATACTCCTTTTCACTTCGTTTCAACCTTCCTTCTATCTCCATTCCTTTTATCCAAATCAATAACTTCTTGAAATCACGCATCCTCTAAGCGCCAAAAAACAATTAACCTTAAACTCTTCGCCTGATACCTATAAACTTTCCCGTTCGCACGCACAGGCTTGTAGCTTGCAGCTTATAGGTTCCAGCTATTCTTTGACCACTTTCGCAGTCAATTCCGCAAGCTCTTCCTGTCCCATAATTTCCTTCTCATAGTTCACGGGGTTCCATACCTCGATCTTGTTGCCGACGCCAAGGATCTTTACATCTTTGTCGAGTTCAGCGTACGTAACCATACTCTTTGGTATAAGTAAACGGCCATTTGCGTCCAGCTCTACGATGGCTGCGCCGGGCAGAAAATTGCGCTGCAACTTTCTGAATTCCTCATTGAACTCACTCAAGGCGGATATCTTGGAAAATACCCTTTTGAATTCCGTCATCGGATAGATGTTGAGACACTTCTCAAATCCCCGTCTGATCACAAGCTCATTGTCCTCGCCGGCAGGCAGTTGCGACTTGATCCGGGAAGGCAGAACAAGCCTGCCCTTAGAATCAAGTTTAGTATCAAATACGTAGGTGAAGAGGGTCATTAGACGTAGTGGTTGTCCGGTTTTCCCCAACCCTTGGGGTTCTGCTTTAAGCAAATTTATGTAATTTAATCCCACTTTCAACCACTTTAATCCACAATTTTGCATTTTGATGGTAAAATAGTCACAAAGTCATGCCCTAAAGCCTTTTTCACGCTAAAGTCCGCCTGGATAACCGAGGACTCATTCCAAAAACAGCCTTCCTTTATCGCTTAATTGTAAATCATTTAGCGCATTTTTGCGTTTGGTAGGGGCATTACAAGCTGAACATGAAAAAGGTATTACAAATTTTCTTGGCTGCTGCGCTCGGGGGATGTGCTGCACGAACGGAGACTGCGCCGGAGCTCAAGACGGGAATATGGCGCGCGACAATCGAGCTTCAGGAACAATTGCTTCCGTTTAATCTCGACGTCCACAAAAACGTATCCGGCAACTACGAGATATTTCTGAAGAACGCCGGGGAGAACCTGGTGCTTGATGAAGTCGAGGTAAAAAATGATTCGGTCGACATCGCATTACATATATTTGACGCAAACATCAAAGCTCGCATCGAGGGAGATCAACTGGTGGGTGAATTCGTGAAGAATTACGAGAAGGACTATCGCGTTCCCTTTCGTGCGCATTACGGCCAGGCCTACCGTTTTGAAAGAGGCAAGGATCAATCCAACGTTCCTGATTTCAACGGAAAATATTCGGTGACGTTCATACACGAGGCCGACACAACTCCTTCAGTAGGTGTATTTCACCAGAGGGGCGATAGCGTAACAGGAACCTTTCTGACGCCAACGGGAGATTATAGATATCTGGAGGGCAACGTTGTTGATGGCAGGCTTCAGGTCAGTGCATTTGACGGAAATCATTCATATCTGTTCTATGCAGTAAAACAGGGCGAGAATACGTTGTCCGGTGAATTCTATTCAGGTAAGACCTTTAAGGCGACATGGACAGCAGAAAAGAGTGACAACCCTGTTATGCCGGACCCTGAAAAACTTACCTATCTGAAACCTGGATATGATCGCCTTACTTTTTCTTTTCCGGATCCGGATGGAAAAAAGATTTCGCTTGACGATCCAAAGTTCAAAGATAAGGTCGTCATTATTCAACTGTTGGGAAGCTGGTGTCCCAACTGTCTCGACGAAACACTTTTCCTGAATCAATGGTATGACAATAATAAGCATCGTGATGTCAGCGTTCTCGGGTTGGCGTATGAACGAAAGGATGACTTTGCCTATGCCAGCGAGCGGGTGAAGAAAATGATCACAAAGACCAAGGTTAAGTATGACATTCTCATTGCAGGCACGAACGACAAGGCAAAAGCTTCCATGACGCTGCCCGAGCTGAATGCAGTCTATGCATTTCCGAGTACAATTTTTATTGGCCGAGACGGTAAGGTAAAGAAAATTCATACTGGCTTTTCAGGTCCCGGCACGGGGGAGTACTATCAGCAGTTCATTGAGGATTTTAATGAAACGGTGAATGAGCTTCTCGAAGAGCGTGAATAGTAAG
>JANNPM010000344.1:0-5851 GCA_031400145.1 Chryseolinea sp.
CTTTCGTACAATGGTGAAGCTACTTCCTGAATACTGTAGGGGGTAAGATCCAGTTTTGTAAGGTTGATCATGGTTATATCTTTATTTACCGATACCCTAAATTATTGTGCCCGTACAAACGCCTCGGATTTCTCACCCTGCAATCGTTTGCTAAAATTGCAGTGTGGTAAAATTTCCCTATTGTGGATATGCCTGAGGGCTTCGCAGCTACACTTCTATATCTAATTAAGCAGCCAACAAGGGCAGATTAACCATTAACAATTTCGCCCCCATTGGGATGCAGGAACTGGCCCGTCATGTATATCGAGTCGTCACAGGCAAGGAAGAGGTAGCTCGGTGCTATCTCACTCGGCTGCCCCGCCCGCTCCATGGGCACATCGCTTCCAAACTTGGCAATTTTCTTTGCCTTAAACGAAGATGCAATCAATGGTGTCCATATTGGCCCGGGCGCGACACCGTTTACCCGTATCCCTTTTGATACAAGGTTAGATGACAAACTTCTGGTGAAAGATACTATGGCGCCTTTCGTAGATGCGTAATCTATCAACGAGTCACTTCCGCGATAGGCGGTTACCGACGATGTGTTGATGATGGCGCCGCCCTTTTTGAGATGTGGCACCACGGCCTTCGTCACCCAGAAATACGGAAAAAGATTCGTTGAAAAGGTCTTGACAAGCTGCGTGGTGGAAATATCTTCCAAGGCTTTGCTTTCATAATGCAACGCGGCATTATTTACCAGAATATCTATCTTTCCGAATTGCTTGATCGTCCGCTGCACAATCTTTTTACAGTGGCTTTCTTCGGATAAATTGCCTGGCAGTAACAAGGACTCAGTGTACGAATCTACGTTGCGCTTGGTCTCCTTTGCGTCCTTGTGTTCATTGAGGTACGCGATGGCCACCTTTGCGCCTTCGCTGGCAAATAACACGGCCACGGCCCTGCCGATGCCACTGTCACCCCCTGTGATCAGCGCTACCTTATTGTAGAGTCTGCCTTGCGGATAATTTTTCGGATCGGAATCCGGCACTGGCTTCATGTCGCGCTGACTTCCCGGTCGCGACTGCGCCTGTAGTTTTCTCAACTTTTTTGGTTTACCCTGTTTTTGCATAAAAAGTTTTAAAATATCCTGCATTCAATTATGTGCCACATTTATATAACCGGGCCGCGAAGCCTTTGGCATGCTTTTGTTATCGTCTTTGAAAAAGCAACTAGTTATGAAAGCACTAATTATCTTCAGTATCGCGCTGGCTGGCATTATAGGTCACGTGCAAGGTCAGGACACCACACGTACTCCCATTCCGCAGGGGGATCCGGAGCTGAAACAATCGCCGGATCAGCTAAATCAAAGCATGTTAAAGGACATGGTAAAAATTACATCCGCTCAATTGCCGGAAGAGCTAAAGGCTGCGCTGGAAGGAGATGAATTCAAGGGATCAAAAACATACTACAAACATAAGAAGAAAAAAGAGTACGGCATTGAAGTGCGTGATGGCGAAGTGTCGAGCTTTCACTTTTTTGACAAGGATGGTCGGCCTCTCAATAAGAGGGAATAATTTACCGGTTTCCTAGGTTTAGGTCGGTTCCGAATCCACTACCGACATAATTTCCCGCGGGGATATCCTTAAACGTTATCTTCATTTCGTTTTCTGAGATTTTCATTACATGTCCGGGGAAATCTTCAGTCTTATCATAATTCCTACTAATATGTCACCATTTTTGTTTTTGTTATTGAGTATGGTGAATGTCAGCGTGCTTTGTAATCCAGGAAGTCGACACATCAAGCGTAGTAACAATATTCGTCATTAAAGATGCAAAGCCGCATTTCTTAGCTTTGCCTTGGAAGTTACAAGCACAGCCATTTCAAAGTGACGTTCATTTTTTAAAAATAGAGGCACCGAATACCAATACAATAACAAGTCCGATGAGGAATATAAAGAAGATCACTTTTGCGATATCCGCCGCACCTTCAGCGATTCCGCCGAAACCAAGAACTCCAGCAATTATAGCGATGACAAGAAAAATAGCAGCCCAGCGTAGCATATCCTTATAGGTTTATTTATTTTAACAATATAAAATTCATACCAACTTCCCAAGGCAGGAATGAGTTTAAATAGACACTGACATCGCGCCAGTGAGAATAAACATCCGGAGTCGTTCTAACGCAGTGATTTTGCTGAGGGTTGCCTTGCCTGGGGAATATTTACAACATTTTCTGAGATAATTTTACCCTTACCTCCGTGGATTTCCTTGGTAATCGTACTATTGATAACTTTCCGTCTTAACGACATGAATGGTACAAAGGAGAATAGAAGGCGATAGACTTTTTCTGGTTGGAATGGTTTTAAGTATGACCTGCTGGGGTTTCAGTTGGACCTCGGGCAAAATACTGACATCGTACGGAAGCCCCCTGGCTGTCTCATCGCTGAGATTTCTTCTTACATTTATCTCCCTTGTCTTCATCCTGCCCCTCTTAAAAACAAAACTTAGCGTTACCCGATCTGGATTTGCCGATCTCTTTGGTGCCGCGATCATGATATCGTTATACACGTTTCTGTTTTTCAAGGGATTGGTTACCGGCAAGGCAGGGGCGGGAGGGGTTCTCGTTACCGTCCTTAATCCTATTATTTCGTATGGGATCATGTTGACGATGTCCAGACGACGACCTACACAAAACGAAACCTTAGGACTATTGCTGGGATTCGCTGCGGGAGTGATATTGCTAAAGGTTTTCGCCGAACCTGAAAGCATATTAAGCGCTGGAAATATTTATTTTCTTTTTGCTTCGCTAAGCTGGGCGATACTAAGTGTTTTCACATCGAGATCATCGCGCTATGGTGAACCATTAGCATTTAGTTTTTATATGTATGGGATTAGTAGTGTCGTTATGTTCTTTGCGGCAGGATTGAGTGATCTGAAAGAGATTTTGATCAAAAGCGATTTATCCTTTTGGCTGAATCTGTTTTTCAGTGCCACGATCACCACATCGCTTGCGACCACTTTTTACTTCATTGCAACATCCAGGATCGGTGCAAGCAGGGCGAGCAGTTTCATTTTCCTCGTGCCGATCTCGGCGGCACTTGGTTCCTGGTTTTTTCTCGGAGAAGTCCCTGAGGGGCAGACGGTTATGGGCGGAGTGCTGGGGATTGCGGCAGTTTATGTATTGAATCAACGAAAAGTGAATGTGTAGTGAAAAGTAAAAAGTTTAGGAATCGCGTTTCTGAAATCTGAATGCACCGAGGTATAGGCTATAGGCAGCGATGGCCAGTAAGATATGGCTTATATCCAGATAATTGAACCAGGTGTGAAGAGAGATCTTGTTGATATAGATGTACGAGGCAATGCATGTTACTCCAACACCGCTGAGCATGTACAGACTTCCCTTGTCACCGGTTCTAAAATAGGTGTAAAGATGGAATGTTGAAACGATAGCCAGTAAACCGTAGCCCGAATGAAATTGCACCCATTTGAAATCCAGGGTAATCATGGTTATGGTAATTATCGTAACAAGCTCGAGCAAGTTGAATATCAGAAAGAACTTTCTTATAGGAGGCTTGATCAGTGAACCCGCGTGTGAAATAGCCGAGCGTTCAATCAGCGCGACCGAGATCATGCTGATGATCCATCCGGGCAGCTTCCATCCAAAACTTAACGCATATAAGAATCCGTGGCCGATTACGCCGCCAAGAAATGTGGCAATCCCCATCAGCAGAAAATAGTAACGGAAAAACATTTGTGACCTGCCGGTGAACTTCCGTTTATTCAGCTGATAGAATGCGTAAAAGCAAACAATTGCAACGATCACGTCGGTGAAAGTCGTCATCGGCTCGTCAATGCGAATCCCGAACGGATATATGGATGGTTGTGGACCTGTCATTTTAGCTAATTGTACAACGCACAAGGTAAGTGTAACGCATACAGTAGCCAAAGGTTGGACAGCCGTTATGAGCTGGTTATTTGAACTAATCTGTGAGATTTTTGCGCTCTTACCTAATTCATCACTCTCTCCGCCTTTTGCGATGAGATCAGAAATGGCACGATGGCTATCAACATAAAGGCGCCGGCGGCGAGGAGGACATTTAACGTACCGGTGAAGAACTGGCCGGTGTTGAAGACGATAAGGATGAGTACCACAGAGAACGGCATGGAGCATGCCAGCACATTCATAGCGAAATCGAGGTCAAAGACCCTGGCTTTATTTTCGTTGGAAATTTTGTCCTCCATCGCGGAGACAGCCACCATATGCGAATATGGCCAAAAGCTGCAGGCGCTTTGGGGGAATACCACAATAAGCAACATTGTGGCCAGGTCAGTAATTGGCAGGACGGCCAGTAAGATGGCCGAAATGATAAAGGCAATACTGGACCGGAAGAAGAGAAAAGAAAAGATCGTCCGCACCTGGTGCCACGTCAGGCGTATAGAGATACCGATAAACAGCAGTATCATCGGTGTCATAAGAAGGCTGATCTTGTCAATGCTTTGCTTTAGAAAGCCGGGGAAAGAGTCGTATGACAGCCCCAATGCAAGCATAACCACCGCAGTGATGATAACAAGGTTAACGGGTTCATTGATCAATGACCTCATTACATCGCTCACATTAACTTTTTTATCACCACTGATTTCCCGATGGGAGTTATAGTACCATTTCATCGCGATAATATAGGCGATGATAAGCACAAATACTTTATTGCCGATATCGGCAAGCGCCGCCATTGCAAGCCCTGATTCTCCACTGAACTCCAGAATGAACGGGAAGCAGGAAAGTCCTGGAGCGAGTGAAGGTATCAAGAGCACCAGCGTTCGAAACTGATTTTCCGGAATATGGAAGAATGATCGCACGGGCAGCTTGCTCACCAGAAAATACATTATCAGGTTAAATCCCATAGCTAATATGGGGATGATAATTAGCTCAACGGAGAAATTTATCTTCAACAATGCTATGAAGATGGTGGCAGGAAGAGCAAGACTTAAAATGATCGTCCGCAATCCTTCCCGCTGCTCCCTCGTTTTGAATCTGCCCCTGAACAGGTAGCCAAGCAAAATTAAAAGCAATAAGGAGATGGTGGTCTCTAAAGAACTCATTAACCTGAAGAAATATCTATGCTTGAACTTTGTATTAGCTGATAATCGAGTGAAGGCTCGAAGCAAATAACTTGAGCTCGTCCATGGTGCCAATACTTACACGTGCATACTGCTTCCCGTTAATTTCAAAGCCCCGTATGCCGACGCCTTTTTCCATCATCTTGCCCAGCAGTTCCTTGGCAGGCATCTGAATAGGGAACAGTACAAAATTTGTGAAGGATGGGATCGGATCAAGCCCGGCCTTTTTCAATTCTGCCGTGACATATTCCCGGTTGATCTTGTTATTTGTACGGGTGTAATTTTGAAACTCGAGATCATTCAAACTTGCCATGGCACCTTCCAGCGATGTTACCGATATACCCATCTCAGTGCGAACCAGGCTTTGAATCATCTTTACCCGTTCTGGCTTGGCTATCATGTAGCCAATACGCAGTCCAGCCATACCGTGAATTTTTGAGAAAGTACGACAGACGATGACATCATGTCCTTCACTGATAAGTCCGACAGCAGTTTGCTCGGCTGAATTATCGAGCAGCTCCAGGTAAGCCTCGTCAATAAAAACCGGGCACCTGGTGCTCACCCTTTTACAAAACGCCTTAAGTTCGGCAATGGGTGTTAGCGTTCCTGTCGGATTATTGGGATTGCATACATAGACCAATTTGGTATCAGCGTCAATAGCCTTCTCCATAGCGTCAAGATCGTGAGCAAAATCGGGGCGAAGGGGAATATTCTACCAGGAAGCACCGATAGCCTGCGCTGAATTAACCAGCGA
>JANNPM010000362.1:0-7065 GCA_031400145.1 Chryseolinea sp.
ATTTCGGTGGCCTCGATCGTGGCGCTTTCCTCGGTCGTAATGGCGGTGGCCTTCCAGGCCGGCTTGCCCATGGAAGCGGCGCTGGTCGTCAGCCTCATGGTGGGCACCGTCTGCGGTTTCATCAACGGTTGGCTCATCATCCGCTTCAAGGAACTCTCGGCGGTCATCGTCACGCTGGCGACGATGATCATTTTCCGCGGGGTCGCCTACATCATCCTGGAGAACCAGTCGGCCGGCCGTTTCCCTCCCTGGTTCAAGTTCCTGGGCTGGGGCTATGTCGGCGAAGTGCCCTTCATGCTGATCGTTTTCGTGGTGATGGCGCTCTTGTTCGGCTGGGTCCTCCACAAGACAGCCTTCGGACGCCGAGTCTACGCCATGGGCAACAATCTGACGGCCGCCCGCTTCTCGGGCATCAAGGTTGCCGCGGTTCTTATACCAGTACTGAGTAGATGGATCCAGGTCTTCTGCAAGCATATTGCTTCTGATCTTCGTATAGAACCAATACCAAAGTCCGAAGAACAGCACCATCCGGAAAATGTAAAATAGGGGAAACGTGCCTCCTGCCAATGGCCAATAGAAAAAGGGGGCCTTCTCATTAATGAGAGAATCAAAGTTTGGCCCACCTTCGTGATAAAGATCAGCATGAGTCCAGTGAAAGACATCGCTTTTCGTGATAAACCATAATGCAAGCGTCAATACTCCGGCAACGGGTATCCACGTGCCCATTGCCAATGGAACGCGCTTTACACCCACTGACCATCCGGCTTGCGCAGCATATTGTATGGTGATAAAGAATAAGCCGATGATGCCCATTCCTGCAATGAAAATATTATTCATCCACAACGTCGCGAATAATCTTCTAAGCCAGACCGGCTTTTCATGATCATCAGCTGCGCCCCCATGTTCTTCTTTTGCGGTCGTGGGCTCATGCTGGTCAACACTCGCCACAAGATTTTGCGCGACTATCGAAGAATGTCCTCCACCATGGTCTTCACTTCCCCCTCCATTCATGGCGAGAATTAGTCCGATGGCGAACAGCACAACTCCTGTAATCAATAAAATATAGAGCTTGCGTTTCGTCTCAGGCCTGAATACATAATGTTCTTCTATAACTTCTACGTGGTCAGCCATTGTCTTTTCGTTATCCTTTATCTTCCTCAGGTTTATTTTTGCAAGGTCTTAACATATTTCGCGATCTTCCATCGGTCCTCAGGAAGGATCTGTGAGCCATGCGGCCACATAAGATTTTTGCCGTGTGTTATTACATGAAAAATGTGACCTTCCGAGATACCCTTAAGTGCATCCGATTTATAGCTCGGTACGCCATTATATTTTTCTGACACCTTGCCGTTGCCTTCGCCCTTGTCTCCATGGCAGTGGTCACAATACATTTCATACAATAATTTTCCTTCGCCAAGTACCGCCGCCGACGAGTCAAGGGGATTAGGTATGTTGGCTGCAAAAGCGAGACTGTCCTTTGCAAGACGGTACGGGAGCCAGCCCCGTCTGTTCCGGCTGACGGTATTGGCGGGAGCTTCGCGCATATTCATGCGAAAAGGATTTAGCTTATTTGAATTAAAAAATTCTGCGTGGCCATCCTTGTATTCAATAGAAGTCAGCCATCTGCCTGCATCTTCATCGACGATTTGAGAATAAGGCTCATAAGCGACAGAGTGGTACATATTGGGAGCATACTCAACGCCCTGGTTGTCGCCGCCAGCGCTACAGGAAGTCAATAATATTGCTGCCGAAACTCCTGTTACCAAACCCGATAGAAAGCGCATTCGCATATTGGATAGCTCTGATGTTTCAAAAATTCTTTTCATTCACTTCGGTTGCCCCGGCTGCCTGGAGAATGCTCGTAATTTCGTCTCTGGTCTTGCCTTTGTTACGTGCAAGGTCAATCGCCATTACATGCTTGTCGTCAGTACTGCGTATATCAAATTGTCTTGGCCAGCCATACGGCTTCAGATCACTTATAATCATGAATGTTCCGACCATTCCCAACGCCGCCAACAGCACGGTAAATTCAAAGGTCACGGGTATGAAGGGCGGCAGCGAAGCAAAGTTCTTGCCCCCAATGATCATCGGCCAATCGTAGCCTAGCATCCATATCTGGGTAAACAACGCCAGCGAAGTACCGGTGATGCCAAATAAAAACGCAGCGATGGGTAAGCGGCTGCGTTTATATCCGAGAACTTCGTCCAAACCATGCACTGGAAATGGGGAGTAAACTTCATGTATCTTCACACCGCCCTTGCGAATACTTGTCACCGCACTAAGCAACACATCCTCATCGTCGAATATTCCTACTAAAAAATTTTTATCTGCTTCCATACTTACCATTTCAAATTGCCGGCAGTTTCATTTTCAATGTATAGCGTCCTTCTTCTTTTCAGAACCAACCTTAATAATGCTTTTTACCTCTGCCATATTGATCACCGGGAAATATTTGGCGAACAAAAGGAAAGCGCAGAAGAACAATCCAAACGTGAACAAATATTCACCAATGTCATACATCGTCGGGTGGAACATAGTCCAGCTTGAAGGTATATAATCTCTGTGCAGCGATGTTACAATGATCACAAAGCGCTCGAACCACATTCCGATGTTCACGATGATGGATAGTACGAACGTTGCGGCAATACTCGTCCGGATCTTCCTGATCCAAAACAGCTGAGGCGAAATAACGTTACACGTCATCATTGACCAATAAGCCCATGCATAGGGTCCCTGTACCCGGTTATAGAATGCGTAGCCTTCGTATTCGACGCCGGAATACCAGGAGATGAATAACTCTGTTATGTAAGCTACGCCCACGATCGATCCCGTTACAATAATAATGATGTTCATCAACTCGATGTGATAGATGGTGATATAGTCTTCGAGGTTAAATACTACCCGCGTTATCAGCAGCAAGGTAAGCACCATGGCGAATCCTGAAAAGATAGCGCCTGCAACAAAATAGGGAGGAAAGATCGTCGTGTGCCAGCCTGGAATAACCGAAGTGGCAAAGTCCATTGATACAATTGTGTGAACTGAAAGCACCAGCGGAGTCGAAAGGCCTGCCAGTATCAGCGCAACAGATTCATAGCGCATCCATGTCCTGGCGCCACCCTGCCAGCCGAAGCTAAGTGCGTTGTAAATGTTGGCGCGGGTCATCCGGTTCTGAACGACAGCGCGATCGCGTATAACTGCGAAGTCAGGGATAAGTCCGATATACCAGAAAACAAGTGAAACGGTGAAATAAGTCGATATCGCGAAAACGTCCCACAGCAACGGAGAGTTAAAATTTGGCCAAAGCGATCCAAAAGTATTTGGAAACGGAAGCGTCCAATAGAACCCCAACCACAACCTGCCCATGTGCATAAGCGGGAAAGTCGCAGCGCAGATTACGGCGAAGATGGTCATTGCCTCCGCTGCACGGTTAATAGACATTCTCCAACGCTGCCGAAACAACAAAAGAATGGCAGAGATAAGCGTTCCCGCGTGACCGATACCAACCCACCATACGAAGTTTGTGATATCCCACGCCCAGCCTACTGTCTTGTTAAGGCCCCATACCCCTACTCCGGTCCAGAGCAGATAACAAACACAATAAAACCCAAAAAGGAAAAATACAGAGGAAACGGCAAATGCCATCCACCATGCTCTCGTCGGTCTCCCTTCAACCTGTCGACTAATGTCATGTGATACGTCTTTTACCGTTTTGCCGCCGGTTACAAGAGGATCGCGTATTACTGAGGTTACCTGCATTTTTATCGTTGAGCTTTAATCGTTATCGGTTCTATACTTTTGTCGCTTCCTTATTTCTAACCTTTGTCAGGTACCAAATGTTCGGTTTTACGCCAACTTCTTCCAGTACCTGATAAGCCCGCGGGTTGCCCGCCAGCTTGTCCATCTTTTCAGGATGCTTCGGATCACTGGGTCTGATCTCCAATAACCTGGATATCTTGCTTTCGGGATTGCTGATGTCGCCAAAAACAATTGCACCGGTTGAGCAGGAAGCCTGACATGCCGTGGTCACCTCTCCGTCCACCATCCGCCTTCTGTCTTTCTTGGCATTTAGTTTTCCGAGCTGAATGCGCTGTACGCAGAAGGAACACTTTTCCATCACTCCCCGCGAGCGAACGGTAACATCCGGATTCAAAACCATCTTGCCGAGCTCAGTGTTCATCGCGGGATTGACGGTTTCGAAGGCGCTGTTATCGTGGTACTTGAACCAGTTGAAACGTCTTACCTTATACGGGCAGTTATTTGCGCAGTACCGGGTCCCGATGCAACGGTTATACACCATCTGGTTGAGCCCTTCCGTGTTGTGCGTTGTGGCGGCCACCGGACAAACCGTTTCACAAGGCGCATTATTACAATGCTGACACAACATTGGCTGAAAGACAACTTCCGGATTATCCGCCGCCTCCTCCAGGCCCTTGCGATCATCGGGAGCCGCGTCGCTGCTATAGTAGCGATCGATCCGCAGCCAGTGCATCTCCCGCCGGTTGATAACTTCTTCACGTCCGACGAGCGCCACGTTATTCTCTACGTTACACGCTACAACGCACGCTCCGCAACCAATGCAACTATTTAGGTCAATGGCCATACCCCAGTGATGATCAGGGTAGTTATGGCCTTTCCATATAGAAATACTTCCAGGGTCTACTTTGTGTTCTTCGTCAGCCCACGTGGTTACCTTCGGATGGAATTCGCGGTCCCAATTTACATCTTTGTACTCGGCCAACGACGTCTCCTGGATGACCGTCTCGCGACCCATGAAAGTGTTGTGCGTCTGCGTCTGAGCGATCTGATAAGTTTCATCAGTTTTTTCAAACCTGACATTCGAAACGGAGTATTTGAACGAACCATTGACCATGGCTACCATCGGGTAAACATTTTGGCCGACGCCGTCAGCTACCCTTCCCGCCCTTGTACGACCATAACCCAGTGGTACGCCGATCGTTCCCGGAGTTTGACCAGGCTGGACAAGCGCCGGTAACTTAATGGTTCTGCCATTAGCGGTAATAGTATAATATTTCGTAATGCTCTCTGAGAAATCAATGTCTTTGGCGTCTTTGGGCGATACGGTTACATAATGATCCCAAACGGCCTTGGTGATGGGGTCCGGCAACTCCTGCAACAGTGGGTTATTTGCCTGCGACCCATTGCCGATGCTTCCGCTCTCATAGAGTACGAGCTCGAATCCAGAAGACTTATAGCTGGCGATAACAGCTGCTGCGGCATTGACATCACCGGCAAATACAGTCGCGGAACTCGCCGTGGCATCAGGCACTTCCCATACGCCATCGTACAAGCATTTATCCCAGAAGGTCTGGAAAGGCTGTGATGAATCCTTGTAGAACCAGGTGCGCCAGTTACTCTTCATGAATTCAAAATAGTCCGCGTCGGCTTCTCCTGCCCAAACAAGGAATGACTCCTGCGCGGGACGTGATTTAAAGATCGGGGTAATTGCCGGCTGAGCCAGGCTGAAATAATTCTTCTTTGGCTCCGCATCATTCCATGCTTCCAGGTAATGATGATCGGGAGCAAGGAATTGCGAGAGTAATCCGGTTTCTTCTTCCTTGTATGACGTCGAAATCGTAAGCGGCAGCTTCTTCATCGCCGCAGCTAGCTTGTCACCTAGCGGATGATCGTATACAGGATTACAGTTATAGAAGATGATGCCCTCTACTACTCCCGCTTCCGCGTCGCGTATGACGCCTGCCATTGCCTCATCATTTCCCTGGCGATAGTTTACTGGAGAGCCAGGCAGTATTGTACTGCCATAACTTCCCAGCATATCGTTAATGCCGTTAACGACAATCTGAATTGCCTTGTCATTAGATCCTGCAACTACCAGTGCTTTTCCACGTGCTGCCCACAGGTCATTTGCTGCCTGGGCAAGGTGAGTTTTTAAGACGCCGCCGGGGATGGTGGATTTTCCAGCCTTCCCGGCGATCAGATTATAAAGCTGAATAATCACAGCCCCCTCTTCGGAAGGTTTGATCTGAGTCCTGTAATCGGCATTCGCGCCGGTAACGGACAAGATGGATTCGAACTGGTAATGGCGCGACATATCACGCTTTTCAGCGGAGACCCCGCGGGAGATTGCATATTGCTTTGTGAACTCTATTGGCGACACCCAGCTCCCCAGGAAATCACATGCAACGCCTAAAACGACCGATACCTTGCTGAAATCATATGAGGGGATCATCGCAGTCCCGAATGATTCCTGGTTTGCCTTCAACATGCCGTATTGTGACACCTGATCGTACTGAACAAGCTGCACAGTAGGATACTTTGAAATGAAGCGTTGTATGGCGGCCTTGGTACTTGGACTAAGAACAGTATTGCTCACTATACGTAACTGCCCACCCTGGCTTTCGACCTGACCAAGCCTGGAGATCACTTGCCTGTCAAGGTCTTCCCAGCTAATTTTCTTCTGGCTAGCTATCGGTCCCCTTAAGCGGGAATTGTCATATAAAGAAAGGACGGAAGCTTCAACCTGCGCACTCGTTCCGCCTTTGGTTACTGAGGAAAGTGCGTTGCCATCAATTTTTATCGGGCGACCTTCACGCGTTTTCACGACGATGCTGCAATAGTCTCCTCCGTTCGTGTATGTCGACGCGTAATAGTTTGCTATGCTGGGGTCAATGTCAACCGGTTTGTTTACGTATGGTATGGCTTTCCGCACCGGCGCTTCACAAGCTGCCAGCGCTACTGCCGACATGCCGAAGCCCATCATCTTCAGAAAGTCTCTGCGTGAGTGGCCTGGATCTTCCTCCTGGAGCGCCTCCCCAAACTCTTTATATGCATTCTTTATAAACGCCGGATTATTCGCCAGTTGCTCGATGCCTTTCCAGTATATCTTTTTTGATTCTTCCATAAATCGTTTATCGCGACCAGTTGACAGTAATAATCTATTCTAGTAGTGACACTTGGCACATTCCAGACCCCCGATATCTTCCACCTTCATTGGCGACGTACTCGTCTTGCTATGGTACTCCACCAATTTGTCATAATAAGCATTACCCTTGTTATTTACATTTGTATTCCTGTGGCAATCAATAC
>JANNPM010000433.1:0-7922 GCA_031400145.1 Chryseolinea sp.
CGGGCTCACTGAGTGGATGCAATACCACTAAGTTTCTGAAAGAAGGGGAGAGTTTCTATACAGGATCTCGAATAAATTTCGACACGAAAGGCAGGCGCATCTGGCGGAAAAAAACGCTGGAGAAAGAGCTGCAGACCTTTATTACGCCCAAACCCAACGGCACAATACTAGGAATGCGAATAGCGGTATGGTTTTACTTTATCGGAGGCGACGCTCCAAAGAAGAAGGGGTTAAATGCTTTTCTAAAGAGGAAATTAGGAAGGCCGCCGGTGCTTATGAAAGATGTCGCACCTGAGCGCGTTGCGAAAGTTCTGAGCGGTCAGCTAAACAATGAGGGGTACTTCCGTTCGACCACCAGCGTGGAAGTTAAAACCCGCAAGAAAGAAAGTGAAGTGATCTACACCGTGGAGCTAATGCGCCCTTATCGGCTTGACAGTATTCATTATCCCCGTCCAAAGGACAGTGTCTACGCATCCATACCGAAAGCGCTTGAAGCCAACTCACTCCTTAAGCAACGTCAGCGCTATAAGCTGGAGCGCCTGCAGGCAGAGCAGGAACGTATAGAAGAAGTTCTCGAGAATTATGGATTTTACTATTTCGACGATCGCTACCTTATTTTTGAAGCCGACAGCACCATCGGCAAACGCCGGGTAAGCCTTGACCTCAGAATGGAGCCGGGCATTCCGGAGCGTGCCAAAAGGATCTACAAACTTAAAAACGTAAACGTGTTTCCCAACTATTCCCTTACGCTTGATTCACTTGCGCAAGATGCGGATACAACCGTTGTCAATAATTTTAATTACATCGACAACGCGCACAACTTTCGGCCAACTACGATCACGGATATAATTAACCTGAAAAAAGGTGAAACGTACAGCCGGGAAGCACAAGACCTTACGCTGAATCACCTTATGGGTTTGGGAGTGTTTAAGTTTGTAAACATAAAATTTGCGGAGGTCGACGCTGACTCCTCGTGGCTGGATGCGAACATTTATCTGACGCCGCTTCGGAAAAAATCTTTACGGGCAGAAGCGCAGGCTGTTTCCAAGTCGAATAACTTCGTTGGCCCTGGGATTACGGGTGCCTTTACAAACAGAAATCTACTTCGCGGCGCTGAATTATTTCAGCTGAAGCTTACCACTGCCTATGAGTTTCAGATAAGCAGGCAGAATGAAGGTCCGGTAAATTCGTTTGAAATGGGATTAGAATCCAGCCTTACGATTCCAAAATTCGTGTCTCCGATAAGAATTGACTACAACTCGAGAAAATATCTCCCAAAAACGATCATCAAGGTCGGATTCAATTTCCAAAACCGTGTCAACTACTATCGCCTTAACTCATTGAATGCAGCATACGGCTATATCTGGCGTGAGACCGAAGCAAAGTCCCACGAATTGTATGTAGCCGATATCAGCTACGTGCGTACCGACAAGAAATCAATTGCCTTCGATTCGATACTCACTGCAAACCCTGTCCTTGCCAGTTCTTTTGCAGACCAGTTTATCGTTGGTGCCCGTTATTCCTACACGCTCAGCACGCAGCTGAGGGAAGACCCGTTGGATAAGTATGAGAAGCGCAAATTCAGAACACACAACTTTTATTTTAATGGTAATGTAGACATAGCAGGTAATCTCCTAAGCTTTGTGCAAAGCACGACAAGACCTAATGCCGAGCAGCCTTATGAAATGTTTGGCTCTCCCTATTCCCAATTTGTAAAAGCAGATATTGACATCCGGCATTACTGGCAATTTGATGAGCGCAATAAGTTGGTGTCGCGTCTTGTGCTCGGGGCGGGTTACCCCTATAAGAATTCTAAAACCCTGCCCTATATCAAACAATTCTCGATTGGCGGGTCAAACAGCCTTCGCGCTTTTCAGGCACGGTCTGTAGGACCCGGAACGTATAATATCCGGGCTGATGAAGAAGGAACGCTCTTCATTGACCAGCGGGGCGATCTTAAGCTGGAAGGGAACGTAGAATATCGATTCGACATCATAAAAGCACTAAAGGGCGCAATTTTCGTAGATGCTGGAAATATCTGGTTAATCAGAGAAGACACAACGCGCATCGGAGGGAAATTTAACTCAAATACATTCATAAAAGAATTAGCGGTGGGTACCGGGTTTGGACTTCGCTTTGATTTCAGCTTCTTCGTTCTGCGACTTGATACAGCATTCCCCATACGAAAGCCTTACGAAGAGCAAAACCGTTGGGTGCTTCGCGACATCGAATTTGGAAGCAGGCCGTGGCGACAACAGAACCTTGTCTTCAACATCGCGATCGGTTATCCTTTTTAAGGCATTGCTTATTCCGCCAGCTTAAAGTATACCGCGAACGTTGTGCCGGCATCGGGATGGCTGGTCACTTCTACAGTGGCGCTATGCCCGTTCAGAATGTTTTTGGTTGAAGTAAGACCAAGTCCCATCCCGCCCTCTTTGCTGGTATAAAACGGATCAAACAATTTCTCAATATCCTCCTGACGAATTCCTTTGCCGTTATCGGAAATATTAACGACTATATATCCTGACGAGGCCATAACCTCGACCTTTAATACACCGCTACCGGGTACCATTGCTTCAATGGCGTTAATGATAATGTTGAGAAGAGCGATCTTTATCTTTTCTTTGTCTACAAGCAATCGCGGCAGCTCGGTAGCGATTTGTTTATCCAGTTTGATCTGGTTAAGATTTATCCTGTCAATTGCGAGCAGCATAGTCTCCTCCATGATATGTTCAATACTCACCAATTCAAGCTTCAGGTCCTTCGGCTTGGAGGAATTAAGCATCTCTCCAATTAACTGCTCGATACGGTTGGCATTACGCTGAATTATATCACTGAACAATTTCACTGAGTCATTATGCACTGGTATCTCTTCTTTCAACTGGTCAAGCGCCAGCGTGAGGTTCGTCAGGGGATTTCTTACCTCATGAGCGATCGTTCTGGCTATCTTCCCAGTCATCGACAGCCTCTCTGCAAGCAACATGTCCCTTTCCGCTTTCTTGCGAATGGTGAGGTCATGGATGATCCCTTGATAACAGCAGAAATCTGATGCCTGGTCGGGGATAAACACACAGTTTAATAAACAGATATTGCTGCGGCCGTCTGAGCTCACTAACTTTACTTCAAAATTCTTTATCTGCTCCTCTTCTTCTAACACGAGTTTGCATTGTTCATAGTCAATCTCCTCCGCAAAAAGCTGTCGCATCTCCATCGACAATGCCTGCCGGTTTGAGTAATTGAAATACGACAGGAAAGCTGCATTGACATCGATCAGCTCCATTTTTTCATTTGCGAGAAAGATTGGATCGATTGAGCGTTCAAATAAGGAGCGGTACTTTTTTTCTTTTTCGTCCAGCTCACGTATTACCGAGGCCTGACTCAATGCATATCTGATGCTTCGCTCCAATAATGAAGGACTCAGCTCGGTTTTCACAAGATAGTCTGCCGCTCCGGACCTGCTGGCGTCGAGATCGACGTTAAGATCACCCTGTCCGGTCAAAAGTATGCACGGTACCAGCACACCCTTTTCCTGGGCGAACTTTATAAGGTCAAGACCATTCTCGCTCCCCAGCCTGTAATCAATGAGAAAGACTTCATACTGGTTGCGCAACATTTTTTCACGCGCGCGCTGTGGATTTGACTCCCATTCCACTTTAAATCTAAAATAATCGCTTTCTTTCAAGTATTCCTGGGCCAGGACTACATCATCTTCATCGTCTTCAATTAGCAAGACTCTTATCAGTTGAGTACTCATTCCCCTCTTTATTCGGACTTTACCGCAATGTTATGGTAGGCAAATTATTATAATACATCAATCTTAAAATAGAAATCCGGTAAAATGCAAATCAAAGGCTCATAGCTCATTCGACGGGTAATATAATGATAAATTCGGACCCGGCATTTTCCTCTCCACGCGCCACAATATAGCCTTGATGATTCGTCACAATCTTTCTGCATATGGAAAGTCCGATGCCCGTTCCTTCGTACTCATTTCGACCGTGCAACCTATGAAAAATATTAAAGATCTTTTCGGCATATTTTTCATCAAACCCGATCCCATTATCTTTAACACTAAATCTTGCGTACTCTTTTGGGCCGACGTTTACTTGGAATTCGTCCAGCACCTCATTGTGCCTTACGCGTTTGCCACTGATAACAACAACAGGAGGGTCATTTGGTTTATGAAATTTAATTGCGTTACTGATAAGATTCTGAAATAATCGTTTGATCTGGCTTCGGTCGCCACGGATCTCAGGAAGTTCCTGTACCTGAACGGTCGCCTTTTCCCGCTTAACCTGCTCGGTGAGGTCATCGATAACTTCCTCAACGACCGACTTCATTAAAAGGGAATCAAAAGGATTTGAGCTCCGGGAAACGCGGGAGAACAGAAGCAAATCTTCAATTAAGACCTGCATTCGCGCAGCGGCTGATTGCATGCGTTTTATATAGTCGGTACGCAGACCTTCCGGCTTGTACTGATATTTGGCGGCCAGGTCTCCAAAAGCTCTGATCTTGCGCAAAGGCTCCTGAAGATCATGCGACGCCACGTATGCAAATTGTTCCAGATCCTCGTTGGAGCGCTTTAACTCTGCCGCGTATTGCTTAAGCTGATTTTCATACAATTTCCTATCGGTAATGTCTGAGAATGTGACAACGAAGCCGTCTTCAAGCTTGACAGCCGTGATATTAAACCAATTATTCAATCCATTCACCGTGAGGTGACGCTCGATCTGATTGGGCTTGCCTGAATCGACTACCTGTCGGTACATTTCGAACAATCCATCGAATCGATTTTCAGGAATTATCTCAAGCAGTCGTTTGCCGACCAGATTTTTCTCAACCTGACGCGTTGATAGAAAACTGACAGCATTGGCGAGTATCCATTCGAAGTCGACGATTTCGCGTATGGGATCTCTCACAGCACGAAACGCCATAATGCCATCCAGGGAGTTATCCAGGACATTTCGCAGCGTCTTTTGCGTAAACTCCCTGATGGCTACCTCCTTGCGCAATGCCTCCACATTTTCCTTCAAATTGTTTTCGGCATTTTTTCTTTTCTCAAGTTCATCTAACACCCTCGAGAACAAGAACGCAATACCTGCCAACGAGGCGAGACCATAAAACAACAGAGAAATTGGCGCGATACTTCGCAGGCCGCTTTCGCTTGACGTTCGCTCCTGAAATGTCGCCTCCTCTGTGACGCGAATGCGTCTTCCGATTTGACGGATCTCGCGCATGTGCAGTCTGCCTTTTTGAATCAGGTCGTTTTCATAGCGATTCGTGTAACGCTCACTTCGATTGGTATTTGCGAGGATTTCGCTGATCACGATGAAGTGTTCATTAACGAGCATTTGCAACGTGTCCACTCGCCTTTGCTGAAGTTCATTGTCTTTAACCAGGCTATCCAGGGTCGTTAAAATTCCCGGCAACGCTTCAACCGAATTATAGTAAGGCGGAAGGAAGGTGGAATCTCTGGTAAGCTGATAACCAAAATGCCCTGATTCAGCATCCTTTATTGTGGACAACACGATCTCCAACGTCTCAAGAATCTCTGTAGAGTGTCTAATTAGTTTTACCTCCTTTATATAGTTACTTAAATTCCGGTAGGTGAGAATACTAATGGCAAACAGAAAGAAAACGATACCCAGAAACAACAACTTTACATACGTACTTTTCATAACGTGGCCAGCAATCTGCAGCTGGAGCAGTGCCAGTGTTTATTATGACCATATTTTCTACACCGACGTATTCGCGTTGCAGTATTGCTCTCTTCCGCAAAAGGATAAGAATAGGAATTTGAAGGCATTATTGCGTTGGTCTTCTAACGCGAACTTCTTTTATGCATTGATACTGTAAAGTTTAAGTTTGTTGTATAGCGTTTTCCGGTCAATCTTAAGAAGCTCTGCTGCCTTAGACTTGTTGTAATTTACCTTTTCAAGGACTTCTATAATTACCTGACGCTCTGCAGACCCGGCAATGGATTTAAGCAACCCGACATTATCTTCTATCAAAGCGCCAGGCGTAACGGTTGAGGTATTTGCCTGAATTATCTCCTGTGGTAAGCTCTCCGCCTCAACGCGTTCGCCCGTCGTAAGCAATACCGACCTCTTCACAACATTGTTAAGTTCTCGCAGGTTTCCGTGCCAGTAGTAGTTGGATAGTTGATCCAGAACACTCGGAGAAAAAGATTTTACATTTTTATGCAGCAATTGGTTAGACTTTTCCAGGAAGTAAGATGCGAAGACGATGATATCATCCTTTCTTTCACGAAGCGGTGACAACTGGATCTTAAACTCATTTAGCCGGTGGTAAAGATCCTCGCGGAATCTTCCTTCCTTCACGGATTTAATCAGATCTTCGTTGGTTGCAGCAATTATCCTCACGTCGATCGCGATGTCTTTTGTCGCGCCAATTCTTTTAATTCTTCGCTCCTGGATGACCCGGAGAAGCTTCACCTGATTTTCGTAAGAAAGGTTACCGATTTCGTCCAGAAAAATTGTACCGCCATCGGCCACCTCAAAGCTTCCTGGCTTATCGTTAACCGCTCCCGTAAAGGCACCTTTTACATGACCAAATAGTTCACTGCCTGCCAATTCCTTCGGGAGTGCACCGCAGTCAATTGCTATAAATGGTTTGTCCGCACGCTTGCTAAAATGGTGTATCGATTGAGCCACGAACTCCTTGCCGGTTCCCGTCTCTCCGTGAATGATTACCGACATTTCCGCCGGCGCAATCAACTCAATGTATTTTTGAACCGTCTGCGACTGAATGCTCTTGCCAACTATATAGTTATTCGGAGCAAGGGAACCCCGTTTGCCTTTGGCTTTTTCTTCCGGAGTACCTTCAACCTGATTGCGCTTTTCATTTTTCGCGATAGTTTCTCTTATTGTTACAAGTAATTCGTCAGGGTAGAGCGGCTTGGTGACATAGTCACTCGCTCCATAACGAAATGTCTCCACAGCTATTCTTACGTCAGAGTAGCCCGTAATGATGATCACCGCCACAGAGGGCTGAAGTAACTTCATCTTCCGTAGCATTTCCACACCGGTGTGATCCGGCAATCGATAGTCGCACAAGATCACCGCATACTGCGCATTCCTCAGCAATTGCAAGCCATCTTCGCCCTTGTGCGCTACGTCGACATTATAGTTATTCTTTGTCAAGAATTTTGACAAAACAAGGCAGATATCCTTATCGTCGTCAATGATCAGAAGTTTATACATACTCAGTGGGGGGTTGATGATTTAATTGGGTGATTTAATTTGTAAGGTTCAGTTTCTGAAGGGAATCATCGATGGATTTTTTTGTAAATGGTTTTGCCAGAAACAAACTTGCACCTCGTTGTAACGCTTTGGTTCGTTCACTATCGTAGGCGCTGATCACGATCACTTTTGTATCAAGGTACGATTCACGAAGTATCTTAATAAGGTCGTACCCAGAGCCGTCAGATAAATTGAGATCGACAAAAAGCAGATCATAGGGCCGTGTTGATATTTTGTCCAATGCCTCTGCAATAGAAAGTGAAAAAGCCACTTCATAGCCCAGTTTTTTAAGGTACTGGCTTACTAAAAGGCAAATTTCAACCTCGTCATCGACGACCAAAACCCTACTCATCAGATACCGGCATTAAGCGAGCTGTCCTGATTCAGAAGCGACAGCCTGCGGAACACGGCGATGCGCCGATTCGATCGACTACGGGACGAGGCAACAAAGAGCTTCCGGCGGTGTACCAGACGAGAGTATGCGCATCCAGAAGCAGCTTCATTCCATGTACTCTTTGAAGTCGTCCAGATGCGATTTGTCGTCAGCGTCGTAGAACAGGATTTTGCCCTTGAGCGCGCCGAAACCGCCCTTTCGGTGGGGTTGGCAGACACGGAACTCCGCCACGACCTCTCCCTGCGATTCGATCGCAATGGTCTCGC
>JANNPM010000452.1:0-20329 GCA_031400145.1 Chryseolinea sp.
CGGCCACTCTCGTCGCCGGTTTCAGCGCTATATTCTCCGCCAATGGCACGGATCATGGCATTGACAGCCGCGGAAACGCCGCCGTCATAATCGTCCTTTCGGAAAGCAGGGGAAAGTTCATTTCTCATGATCCTGCTGCACAGGGCGTCTGTTAATACCCCTTCCAAGCCCTGGCCTACCTCAATCCTCATTTTCCGATCGTTGACCGCAATCAGCAGCAGGGCGCCGTTGTCATTTTCCTTTTGGCCCAGGTTCCATTTCTCCGCTACCCGTAACGCGTATTCCTCCAAAACATCACCCTCCAAAGATGAAATAAGCAGTATGGCAATCTGATTAGACGTGGAATCTTCATACTTGACGAGTTGAGACTCCAGTGCGTCTATGGTGGCCGTTGATAACACATGCGCATCATCGTGCACATGTAGTCCCCAGAGTTCGGGGATCCGACGTTGCGCAGCGACATTCAATGGCAGCGCCAGGCAGGCTGTTGCTATCAGCGAAAGTGCATAAAGAATGGAACGTACAGTTCTACCGTTCATTATTGCTATACTTTTTACCATGAGTCACTAGAGCCTCCGCCGCCGAAACTGCCTCCGCCGCCAAAATCGGCACCTGAACCCCAGGAACCGCCAGAGGATGAACCCCCAAAACCACCTCCCATAGGACCAACCCAACCGCTACCCGAAGACCAGTATCTACCGCCGCGACCTCCGCGTCCCTTTCGCGATATCAGCATGAAGATGACGATCAGAATGACAATGGTTCCGATTGGTGATCGTTTGGAGTAGCGCTTCTTTGCCGGCGGCTCATCATTTTTATATTCGCCTTTAATGGTGAGGATAATTGCCTTCACGCCAGCTTCAACGCCGCGATCGTATTCTCCTTGGCGAAATGCAGGCGCTATTTCATTTCTGTTAATGCGGCTTGACATGGCGTCGGTAAGCACGCCTTCTAAACCCGATCCCGTTTCGATCCGCATTTGCCGATCGGCTATCGCTATTATTAACAGGACACCGTTGTCGTTTTTTTCCAGACCCAGCTTCCAGGCTTCAGCCACCCGCAGTGAAAAGTCTTCTATTGGCTGATCTTGCAGAGATGGAATGATCAACACGGCGATCTGGTTACCCGTGGAGTCGCGCTCTGCCTTTAGTAATACCTCTAATCTGTTTTTGGTATCGGCCGACATTACGCCGGCCTCATCATGAACCCATACGCCACCATGTTCCGGTATTGTTAACTGAGCGCGGACAGAGGCGGACAGGAAAAGTGCAAGAAGGATGAAAAGCAATCTTGGCCGTCCGGTATAAAGGTTGCAATTGGTTCGGCTCATGAGATCAGTCTACTCTAAGATCATCGCGAAGCTCATTAACATCATCATCACTTTTGGCGAAACCTTTTTCCAGCAGTATATCCCCGCAATGCTGGATCCCGACTTCCAATCCTCCGACAATATTACCCGTGCGAATTTTTTCTATCAGATCAGACACTATCTTATCCCATTGCTTCTGCTCCACCAGTTTGCTAATTCCTTTGTCGGCCATAACGATCACATGATGCTCAAAAAATGAAATGAAAATCATGATACCGGTTCGGAACCTGGTATTGAAAACTTCTTCCTCAAGAAATGCATTCTCTGCGCGCTGGCGTGTAGCATTTGCCAGATATGCCTTACCAACGAGAAATCTCTTTACCGGATCTGATAACCTGGGTGCCAGAGCGCCTGTAACACCGCCGATTATTACGACAAGAAAGATAAATACCGGGTCGTAAAATAATGCGTTGCTCGCACCCGACAGTACGTAACGATCCATGAGGACCATGAGAAGAAAAGCGAAAGAGCCTCCGATAATTGATCCTTTGTAACTGGCGATCATGTAGCGACCGCTTCGTTCGACAATCACAGGAACAATTTCACCGGAAATTTTTGCCTCCGCCGTTGCAACCGCATCTTTAATGCGTTGCAGATCCGTATCGTTAAACCGTTCCTGAATTTTCATTTTTATCTGAACTCATCACGATGGAGCTCGCTTTATTTCCGGGTGAAGATACTCACAGCATCTTGCAAAACCATGCTGGATACATTTGGCTATTGCTAATTGTTGCAGCCCACCGTTCAATCTCATCAATAAATACACGCATGACTACCTGGGTACGCATTGTTTCAAGTACATCTGAATTGTATTTTCCAGGCCGAAGTATAATGCATCGCAGATTAGTGCGTGCCCAATCGATACTTCATCAAGGTAGCTGATGTTATGCACCAGATAATTCAGATTGTTCAGGTCAAGATCGTGCCCAGCGTTAATGCCCAGCGCTGCTGCACGCGCAACTGCTGCGCTCTCAACGTAAGGCTTAACGGCATCTGATCTGTTCGCAGCATAACTGCGGGCATAAGGTTCGGTATATAATTCTACGCGATCGGCTCCCGATCTCGCCGCCCCTTCCACCATTTTTGGCAACGGGTCTACAAACACTGAAACCCTTACACCATTCGATTTGATCTCGGCGATAATCTCTCTCAATAATTGCGCATTTCGGATGGTATCCCAACCTGCATTGGATGTGATAGCATCCGGAGGGTCTGGGACCAGAGTAGCCTGCGCCGGTTTAACGTCACGGATCAGTTTGAGGTACCGTTCATCCGGATATCCTTCAATATTGAATTCGGTTTTCACAACGTTCTTAAGCATTAGAACATCGTCATAGCGTATGTGTCGTTCATCCGGTCTCGGATGTACGGTGATACCTTCCGCGCCAAAACGTTCACAGTCTGTCACTACTGTAATGACATTGGGATTATTTCCACCCCGCGCATTTCGGAGTGTTGCAATTTTGTTAATATTGACGCTAAGTCTGGTCATAGCTACTCGTCTAACGCACTGATATCAAATAATAACTTGATTGTTTTCTAAATTCGTTATCAATTTACATTAAGAGAACCTTTTATGAGCCTAAAGCAACAAATTGATAACGACATAAAAAAGGCTATGCTGGCAAAGCAAAAGGACGAACTGGAAGCGTTGAGGAGTATTAAGTCTCTTATATTGATTGCCGAAACGGACAAGGGTGCGCCCGAAGAAATTTCTACCGACAGGGAGAATAAGTTGTTGGTCACGGCTGCCAAGCAACGCAAGGAATCTGCTGACGTCTTTAGTCAGCAAAACCGGCCGGACCTTGCCGACAAAGAGTTGTTTCAGCTCGATGTTATCAGGCGCTATCTGCCAAAACAGCTTTCTGACGACGAACTTGAAAGTGCCGTGAAATCAATTATCGCGCAGGTGAATGCCAAGGGCCTTCAGGATCTGGGGAAGGTGATGGGCATTGCCACCAAGTCGTTGTCTGGCCAGGCCGATGGCAAACAAATTTCTGAGCAGGTCAAAAGACTTCTCAGCGTTTGAAGGTCTTCGATATTGTGCTCACGATCATCAGCCTGATCGGAGCAGTTCAGGGTTACCGTTCCGGATTTCTTCTGGAATTGTTCGCTCTTCTGGCCGTTATCCTGGGCATACTTGGTGGATTTAAGTTAATGGGCATCGCCATGCTCATGCTCGATAACAAGTTCAATATTGATGAAAAGGTTTTGCCCTACCTGGCCTTTATCGTAGTCTTTATTCTCATCGCAATTGTTGTTAATCTACTGGGCAAGATCATAAAAGCTTCAGCTAACAAATCATTTCTGGGAAGCATCGACAAGGTTGCAGGTGGTGTGCTTGCCCTCGCGCGGATGGCCTTTATGATGAGCGTGATTTTATGGATTGCAGATTCCCTTAACTTCAAATTCTTGGAACGATGGACGGAAGGTTCACTGTTATATAGTAGTATCGCCGGGTTCGCGCCTAAGGTAACAGATTGGATAGGTGGGTTCGTGCCCTTTTTCAAAGACGTTTTTTGAATTCCTGATCCGGTCAGGAATTGTTTTGGCTGGCATTAATTTTTTTCCTTTAATTATCGTCGATAATCTAATCATGGGACTTGCTGTAAAAGAGGAGCACGGATTTAAATACGTAGAGCAGGGACAGGGACCTGTCCTGTTATTACTGCATGGGCTTTTTGGTGCGCTTAGCAACTGGGAAGGCGTAGTCAATGGTTTTTCGACAAACTATCGGGTGCTGATCCCGATGTTGCCGATTTACGAACTGCCAATACGCGAAGTGGGCCTGGAGGGCCTTCGAAAGTTCGTTGAAGACTTCGTGGCGTTTCATGAGCTCGATGACATGACGCTGATTGGAAACAGCCTCGGCGGTCACATTGCGCTTATGTATGCTTTGCACAACGCGCCGAAGGTTAAAAAGCTGATACTTACTGGAAGTTCTGGGCTTTTTGAAGATTCAATGGGCGGATCTTATCCCAAGCGAGGCAATTATGAGTACATTCGGGAACGCGTTTCTTATACTTTTTATGATCGGGAGGTAGCAACCAAAGCGCTGATTGACGAGGTTTTTGATATCACCAACAGCATTCCGAAGTGTTTGCGTATAGTCGCGATTGCAAAATCGGCGCAGCGCAATAATCTGGCGGAAGATTTGCCTGACATCAAAGTGCCTACACTTTTGGTATGGGGTTTGAATGATACAATAACACCCCCGCTGGTAGCCCATGAATTTAACAGGTTGATCCCCAATTCGGTATTGCGTTTTATCGACAAATGCTGCCACGCCCCGATGATGGAGCATCCTGAAAAATTCAATGCAGTAGTGAAGGAATTTTTAGCATAAAAAAAACTGCCTCAACCACGTAGTATTTACGTATCTAAGCCTGGATTTGTACTTATGCTGGCAGAAGACCTTATCAACCATATGATCCCTCCACTGAAGGGCACAGACGATGCACACAAGGCCATCGTCTGGATGGAGGAATTTCGATGCAACTTTCTGCCTGTCGTCGATGATGGCAGGCTGCTCGGGTTTATCTCCGAAGAAATCATATTAGAAACCAACGACATTGAGAAATCAGTTAAAGATTTCAATCTCGTCGGACAGAATTGTTTCGTTCATCTCGACACACACTTCTACGATATTCTCAAGATAGCCGCCGACAATAAACTTCAGGCGGTAGCAGTTGTCAATGAAGACCAAAGCTATTGCGGCTTAATTACCGTTCAAGATACGTTAACAAGCTTCGCGCAGACAGCGGCTGTACAGCTACCAGGTGCAATTCTCGTGCTTTCAATGAACCATCTTGACTATTCGCTATCCGAGATCAGCCGGCTGATAGAGGAGAATCATGCGAAAGTGTTGAGCAGCATCGTCAAAGAAGACCCCCTGGACCCCACGAAGCTGCGACTCACTTTAAAGATTAATCAGGTCGATTTGCTGCGCATTGTCGCTACGTTGGAACGATTCGGATATCGCGTTATCGGCCGTTATCAGGAGTCAAGACCTGAAGGGGAAGGGAAGGACCGGATCGATATGTTGCTTCGATACCTCGATATTTAGTTTCATTTTTTTTTGTCCGTTGCTGATTGTCTATCTTTATTCTAGGTGATGAAAAACCGCCTTGCCTGAAACGTAAATTGGGGATTTCATGAGAATTGCTGTGCATGGAAAGGAATTTAATCGTGTTTCCGCGCCTTTTATAGCCCACATTTTTGAGATCCTGACCCGGTTGAAGGCCGAATTATATATCTCGTCCAAGTTTTTCCGTTATCTTAAGAAACCCATCTCCAATCTGGGATTTCAAATTTATGAGCCTGGATCGGATCTGTCTCACGTAGAACTTTTTATCAGCGTTGGAGGCGATGGCACCCTGCTGGAGTCGATAACGCACATTGGGAAATCGCAGATTCCAGTGCTTGGCATCAATACCGGGAGGCTGGGTTTTCTTGCCACAATCAGCAAAGAGGAAACCGATCAAGCATTGAATCATATTTTCGAGGGCGCTTATACACTCGACAAACGAGCGGTCCTGAAGCTGGAAACCAACAAAGATATTTTCGGTACGCTTAACTTTGCACTTAACGATTGTACTGTCGTAAAAAAAGACTCATCATCGATGATCACTATACATACTTATATCGATGGAGCGTTTTTAAATTCTTATTGGGCCGACGGGATCATTATCGCTACACCCACAGGTTCCACCGGCTATTCCTTAAGTTGCGGCGGTCCCTTGATATTTCCTCGCTCGGGGAATTTCGTGATTACCCCGGTAAGTCCACACAATCTGACAGTGCGTCCTATCGTCGTGGCGGACAACTCTACAATTTCGATTGAGGTTGAAGGAAGAAGCAAGAAATTCCTGGTCTCCATCGACTCCCGCATGGCATCCGTAGACGCTTCCATTAAATTGAAGGTGATGAAGGCTGACTTCAATGTTCACCTGGTCCAGCTTGAAACGCATCATTACTTTAAAACACTCCGTCAGAAGCTTAACTGGGGCCTGGATGTCCGAAACTGATTTTTTTGTAACTTTGTATATTTCAGCACCATATATGCCCTTTATTAAATGAGAAAGTTTTTTCCAGTTGCCTTGGCAATCTTCCTGGTCTCATTGGTTTTCGATACTTCCGCCCAGATGAATCGACGGGCAATCCGGAAGAATAACAAAAAGATGTCAAATTACCGGGGTCATAAGAGTGGGTTTGGGAAGGACAAGATCTACAGCATGGCCGGTGTTTCGGTAAGCGCGCTTAACTACTATGGAGATTTATCACCACGACCCAGCAGGTTTAGCACCGATATCTCTTTTACCCGTCCTGCGATTGCCTTCGTTTTCTCCCACCGTTTCGGGCCGAGATACGCGTTATCAGCATCATTTATGTATGGAACGTTACGAGGGTCCGACCGTGAGTCTGCAGACCGAGACGACACAGCCAATGGCGTGTACCGTTACCAGCGAAATCTCTCTTTCCGCAACCGGATCAAAGAATTGAGTGTTGTGGCAAGCTTCGATCTGTTCCCCAACGCGGCAAGTTATATTAGCCGTGTGAAATGGACGCCGTACGGATTTCTTGGTCTCTCCGCAATGCTTCACAATCCGCAGGCCATTGCCCCGGATACAGACCTGAGTGGAAATCCTTTGCCGGAAGCGGGCGAATGGGTTGACCTTCAACCGCTGGGAACCGAGGGCCAGAATGCGGAATTATTGCCGGATGACATGAATAACGGCATCAAAGACTATAAAAAATTGCAGGCTGCAATACCATTTGGTATTGGAGTTCGTTTTAAGCTGAATGAAATTCTTGACCTTTCTGTCGAGACAGGCTTTAGATATCTGTTTACAGATTACATAGACGATGTAAGCCGTAACTACGTAGATCTGGGTGTTTTTGGTGGTAACGAACTGGCCAAGGCGATGTCCTATCGCTCCAATGAACTGGTTACTCCCAATAGCTCGTATGTCGGGCGCGATGGCCAGACTTATTCTGTGCTCAGTGGCTACGGAAGTGAACATCGCGATAATTTAAGGGGCAGCGAGGGCCAGAAGGACGTCTTTATGGTAACGACATTTAAACTTACCTTCATTCTCGGTAAAGCCATGAACAGGGCCAAATTCAGGTAATGTTAAATATTTTAAGGAGACTTATACGCGCTTCAATCCCTGTCCTTTCGCTATCCATGCATGCAGCCTTTGCGCAGCACGCTGAAGTCGGCTTAGGGATTGGAACGCTGAATTACACGGGTGATCTCGTACACAATTACAATTTCAAATATTCCCGGCCAGCGGCAACGATATTTTATCGCGCAAATCTCAGCGGCGTGGTAAGCTTCAGGACCGCGATAACTGGTGGACAAATATCCGGCAGTGAGATACCTCTTGACGCCTTTGCAACACAGCGGCAAGCTTCATTCAACCTTTTCCTGCTTGAAGCCTCAACGGTCTTGGAGTATCATTTCCTTAACTGGCGCGATTCCAAGAGATTTGTAAGGTTTACACCGTACCTTTTTGGAGGCCTGGCCTTGTTCGGACTTTCAGGACAGGTCGAGAAAAATGCCGAATACAGCAATGTTCAGGCGGCGATCCCCTTCGGTGGAGGAGTTAAGTACGTTTACAATCCCAAGTGGTACTTCTCGTTGGAGTTTGGCATCCGAAAAACTTTCTTTGATTATCTTGACAACATTTCAGACGGAGATCTACGGAACAAAAATTATCAATACGGTAATCCGAACGACAATGACCATTATTTTTTTCTGGGGATCAGTGTAACGCAGACCTTCTACGACATCCCGTGTCCCGCGAATCCTTACAAGTAAATCGCAGCCACACACTCGCCTGACAAAGAACCAATATCTTTTATTACTTTTGGACCCTTGTGGCTTCATATAAGGAACATATAGACCCTAATAATCTCCCGCAGCATATTGCCGTTATCATGGATGGAAATGGGCGGTGGGCCAAGAAAAAGGGCGCATTAAGAATTTTCGGACATCGCAATGCGGTTGAGGCCGTCCGGGACGTTACAGAGGGATGTGGTGAGTTGGGCATCCGGTATCTTACACTTTATGCGTTCTCCACTGAAAACTGGAGCCGCCCGAAAGCCGAGATTGATGGCCTGATGGAGCTGCTCGTAAATACACTGAAACAGGAAATCAAACGCCTGTGTGAAAATCGTGTGAAGCTGATCACTATTGGTGAGACCTCACATCTGCCCCCAGACTGCCAGGAAAATTTGCGTTGGGCCATCGATCAAACCCGGAATAACACGGGTCTGACGCTGATTCTCGCCCTTAGCTACAGCGGGCGCTGGGAAATTATTAAAGCCGTTAAGGACGTAGCGAGACAAGTCGTATCTGGAAAGCTTAATGTTGATAGCATTAATGAACAGCTTTTCGAAAACTATTTGAACACTTCCGGCATCCCAGATCCAGAGCTGCTCATCCGCACAAGTGGGGAGATGAGGATTAGCAATTTTCTGCTTTGGCAGATTGCCTACACGGAATTGTTTATAACACCTACATTATGGCCTGACTTCAGGAAAGAGCACCTGTACGAGGCTATTTGTGCATACCAGCAACGCGAGCGTAGATTTGGAAAAACAAGTGAACAATTGAATCCTGTAAGTTGATGAAGCGGTTTTTATTTTTTGTAGTTCTCCTTACATCAGTTAGCGAAGGCTGGGCCCAGTTCAGAAAAAATCGAACTGAAAAATCTGCCACCCCTTCTGAAAATAATCTCAGTTATGCGAATCCGGTTGAGTATACCATCGGGGGCATTGAAGTGACCGGCCTTACGGTCCTGGACAAAAATGCCATGATCTCCATTTCAGGTTTGAAAGTGGGAGATAAGATCAAGATTCCTAGTGACGGGATTACCGACGCCATCCGGAAGATATGGAAGTACGGTCTTGTCGGCGATATTTCGATCGAAGTTGACAGGATCGAAGGATCAAACGTTTTTCTCACAATAGCATTGGCAGAAAGGCCAAGACTGACTGGATTCTTCTTCGAGGGAATTTCTAAATCAAAAGAGAGCAGTCTTAAAGATGACCTCAAACTTATCCGGGGAAAGATCGTAACCGATGCGATGATTAGAAATACTGAATCTGCTGTTAAGAAGCACTTTGTTAAGAAAGGCTTCCTGAATACAGAGGTAAAGATTACTCAGCAAAATGACACACTGAACCGCGACGGCATGCGGTTGAAGATAACAGTCAACCCGAAGTCTAAAGTCAAGATCAACAACATCAATTTTACGGGGAACACAAGTATCGCTGACGCGAAGCTGAAAAAGAAGATGAAGAAAACGCATGAACGTCCGCGTTTTTCTCTCCATCGGGCTATTATACGGCACCTTCTTGGTATAAACCCGCGCACTTATTTTGATTCAGGTACAGTCGTCGGAAAGAAGGATATGCTCGCTTTTATTTTCGACAATGTTAAACCCAATATTTTCGCCAGCTCAAAATTTATCAGGACCGACTATGATGAAGACAAAGAGAAGCTGCTGGCATTCTACAACACCCAGGGATACCGCGATGCAGAAATCATTTCTGATACCATTTACGATCATGACAGCAATACGATCAATATCGACTTTGTCATTTCTGAAGGACAAAAGTACTACTTCAGAAACATCATGTGGACCGGCAATTATATTTATACGGACAAACAATTGAGTGCAGTCCTTGGTATCAATAAAGGCGATGTCTACAACAAAGAAAATTATGAACGGAAACTTCAGTTTAATCCCAAAGGAATGGACATCAGCGGTCTGTATATGGACGACGGATACCTGTTCTTCCGAATCACTCCTTTTGAAGTAGCCGTCAATGGAGACTCCATTGACGTAGAGATGCGGATTTTCGAGGGAGAGCAAGCTACAATTAATGAAGTTACGATATCGGGAAACAACCGCACGAGCGACCACGTAATCCGCCGTGAGCTTAGTACCGTGCCTGGTCAGAAATTCCGCCGGTCTGATATTATCCGTACACAACAACGAATAGGACAACTTGGATATTTTGCGCCCGATAAGATCGGTCCAAATCTTGTTCCCAATCCCGCCAACGGTACAGTAGATATTGAATGGCAAGTTGAAGAGCAATCCAACGATCAGGTCGAGCTCTCCGGAGGTTGGGGAGGATACTATGGATTCGTAGGAACGCTGGGGCTTACGTTCAATAACTTTTCAGTACGGAATATTGCAAAACTAGAGAACTGGAAACCTTTGCCTGTTGGCGATGGTCAAAAGTTATCGCTGCGTGTGCAGGCTAACGGCAGGTCATTTCAAAGTTACAGTTTCTCCTTTACCGAGCCCTGGCTCGGGGGCCGCAAGCCCCACTCTTTAAGTGTCAGCTATGTGCGATCGCTTTCGCGTTATGCGGGTGATGGCGCCACGAGCAACAATGATCTCAATGCCATGTTGAAAGCAGACAACTTTTCCATAGGATTAGGCAGAATGCTCGAGTGGCCAGATAACTATTTCACTCTTACAAATTCTCTGGGATATGCGATCTATACACTCCAGAACATAGAATATGGTATAGGATGTACGGATTGCGCCTCCCATGCTATCACATTTAATACCACGTTATCACGAAACAGCGTCGACAATCAGATGTATCCATCCCAGGGTTCTTCCGTATCGCTGAGCCTTGCATTAACGCCACCTTATTCCGCTTTCAACAATCTTAATTACAATACAGCAGAAGCAGCCGACAGGAATAAATGGCAGGAATATCACAAATGGATGTTTGACGCGCGTTATTATCTCCCATTGGATAATAAGAAGAAGCTGGTCCTTGAAGCCAAGGTGCATTTCGGGTTCATCGGAGCCTATAACGAGGAGAAGACGGGCATCGGACCATTTGAAAGATTTGTGCTCGGCGGCAGCGGTCTTGCCGGAGGCTTTAACTCCTTCGTTCTCGGTAAGGAGATCATCGGTTTGAGAGGATACGAGGACAATCAGATAACACCACCAAATTATACTACGGGAAATAGCTCTACCCAGCAGGGCGGCGGCGTAGTTTACGAGAAACTCGGAATAGAATTGCGCTACCCTGTAACGACGGGTAACGCTGCTACCATTTATGGCCTCATTTTTACAGAAGCAGGAAACAACTGGGGTGGGTATGAAGATTTTAACCCATTTCAGATGTATAAGTCGGCAGGCGTGGGGGCAAGAATTTTTATGCCGGCATTTGGTTTGATTGGGCTGAACTGGGCATATGGATTTGACCCTGTTCCGTTAGGCAGCGGCGGAGACGTTAGTGGTTCACAATTCCACTTTACGATCGGCCAACAAATCAGATAACCATGCGGGCTTGTTTTATTACAATTTTTTTTCTCATTTTCGGCCTGAATTTTGTCCAAGCACAGCGGTTCGGTTATATCGATACTGACTTTATACTGAACAAGATGCCTGAGTATAAGAAAGCTCAGGAAGAGATAAATCAGCTTTCAGACGCCTGGGCAAAGGAAATCCAGGAAAGTCAGAAAAAAATTGATGGGCTGTACAGCGCGCTGCAGGCGGAACAGGTGTTGTTGACAGAGGAAATGAAAAAGGAACGCCTTGACGGTATCAAGAAAAAAGAATCTGAGCTAAAAGAATATCAGAAAAAGGTTTTTGGATTCGATGGTCTGTTGTTCTTGAAAAAACAGGAGTTGATAAAACCCATTCAGGATAAAGTTTGGGATGCCTGCGAAAAGGTTTGTAAAGAAAATAATCTGGCGATCATGTTTGATAAATCGGGGGCAATGGTAATGATATACACCGATCCACGGCATGATTATACCGATTTTATACTGGACCAGTTGGGCTACGGAGACCCTAATGATAAGATTAAAAATTAAAATAATAGTGATGAAAAAACTCGTTTTACTTCTGGTGTTTGGATTGGCAGTATTTACAGGGCAGGCGCAGACTGTCTCAAAAATAGGGTATGCAGATGTGGATTACATCTTTAACCAACTTCCGGAGTCCAAGGCCATTGAGGCCGAACTGAAGTCAACGCAAACGCAGCTGAAGAATCAGATTGACGTGAAATATGCAGATTTTCAGAAGAAGCTGGCTGACTATCAAGCCAACCTGAATACGATGCTGGAGGCTGTTCGCGCCAACACGGAACGTGAGCTGCAACAAATGCAGCAAAACATAGAAAAGCTGCAAGCTGATGCGCAGACTACAATTCAGGCTAAGCAGACACAACTGATGGATCCTGTCTACAAGAAGGTGGGTAAAGGCATAGAAGAGGTAGCAAAAGAAAATGGTTTCACCTTTATCCTTAATCAGCAGATAGGCGGTTTGGATGTTATCCTTTATGGGGATGAAAAGTTGGATGTGTCCGATATGGTATTGAAGAAGCTGGGCGTAACGCCAAAGCCAGTAACGGCTGCGCCACCCGCAACAACAATACCAAAACCTGCGCAGCCAAAGTAGGTTTGAGAATTTTATGCCGAACCCTTCTAACTTCGTTAGAAGGGTTTTTTATTTTAGTTCGGTCTCTCTTCTATTTTAGATTATGATTAAACCTGTACCACTTCAGGCTGGAGATAAAGTTGGCGTGGTTGCCACGGGTAAAAAGGTATTTGCTGCAGAGCTTGAGCCTGCCCTCTCCATGATCGTCTCGTGGGGCCTTAAGGTGGAACTGGGGTCTCACCTTTTCAGCAACGAACATGAGTATCTTGCTGCCACAGATGAACACCGGTGCGCTGACCTGCAGGCGATGATTAATGACCCGGATATCAAAGCAATTCTCTGTGCCCGCGGAGGATATGGCACTACCAGGATAATGGATGACATAGATTATCAGGCAATTCTGGAACGGCCTAAGTGGATAGCCGGATTCAGTGACGTCACAGCGCTTCACCTGAAGTTATTCACGCTCAATATTGTCAGCATTCACGCCACGATGCCGCTGCTTTTTTCTAACCCGAAGGCAAGTACTTCGGTCGAGAGTCTCCGTAATGCATTATTCAATATTCCAGAAATTCTTCATGGTGAACCCTCGCCCGACAACAGGCGTGGTAAAGCCGTGGGCATTGTCGCGGGCGGCAACCTATCGCTGGTAGCAGATTCTCTCGGGACAAGATCTGAACCAAAACTCGCCGGCTGCATCCTTATCCTGGAGGAAACAGATGAGCACCTTTACCGCATTGATCGCTTGCTCACGCAGCTGCAGCGCGCGGGAAAACTTAATGACCTCGCCGGACTTATCATCGGCCACATGAGCGACCTGAAGGATACGACGCCAGGTTTTGGAGAATCTATTAATGAAATTGTTCTGAAAAAAATGGTGGGTTCCTCCTGCCCGATCGCCTTCAACTTTCCGACGGGACACGAAAATCCAAATTTCGCCTGGCAGCATGGAAGCAATATGGAGCTCAGCGTGAGCCATTCCGGAAGTCAACTTCAGCCTTTGATCTGAGGAACAGTTGTCATCGCCCGCGCTGCCACATACGCAGTTGTCCACGCCGCCTGAAAATTGAATCCCCCCGTTTCACCATCAATATGAACAACTTCGCCGGCGAAATACAGATTGCTTATTAGCTTGCTTTCCATTGTGGCGAGATTTATTTCGTTAAGATCAACGCCGCCGCACGTTACAAATTCCTCTTTAAAAGTCGTTTTTCCGTTAATATGAAAAACTGTATGCACAAGGTGCTCCACCATCCGATTGATTTCTTTATGCGAAACGTCACCCCATACTTTGTCGGGCTGTATTTCTGAAAGATCGCTGAGCCTTTGCCATAATCGCTGAGGCAAGCCAAACATAGGATTCGAGGAAATTTTCTGACGGGATTTTTCGGTTTTGCTCGCCGCCAGTTGCGAACGGCAACCGTCTTCCTTAAGTCCTGCCCAATTGATGAGGACATCGAACTTGTATTTAGCCTCATATAGATAGGCAGCTGCCCAGGAAGATAATTTAATAACCGCCGGTCCACTTAGGCCCCAGTGTGTTATTAACAACGGACCGCGCTCCACAAACTTTGTTGATTGTATCTTTATCTCCGCGTCGGGAACGGCGATCCCCATAAGATCCTTGAATTTTTTTTCGCTGTCATTGAAGGTAAAGAGGGAGGGAATTGGATTGATAATCTTATGTCCCAAAGAATGGATCCATGCATAAGATTCCGCGTTTGGACTTCCTCCTGTGGCCGCTAAGATTTTTCTAGCCTCGTATTGCTTTTGCTGCAACGTTTCAAGTTTAAACGTGCCACCCGACCAATTGACCTTACAAACGGCTTCACTAATCCTGATCTTTATGTTCAGGCGGCTCGCCTCATTCAGAAAGCAACTCACTATCGTCATCGAATTGTCGCTGACGGGAAACATCCGGCCGTCAGCTTCAACTTTCATTTGCACCCCCTTTGTTGCAAACCAGGCAACAACATCACCAGCACTGTACACTTTAAAAAGTGACTTTAATGAACGCTCGCCCCTTGGGTAGTGGCGGGCAAGCTGGAACGGATTATTGCATTCATGTGTAACATTGCATCGCCCTCCTCCTGATACTTTTACTTTTGTCAATAATCTGGGGGTCTTCTCCAGGATCAATATATTGAGCCCGGCCGCGGAAGATGCAACCTGAATGGCACCATAGAATCCCGCCGCACCGCCGCCTATGACAATAAGGTCATAAATCATATCTTAAATTTATTTTTTCTATTCATCTTGGCATGACATGGACATTTTAGCGCGGTATTGGATCTATGGGGTGGGGTTTCTCGGTCAATTGCTTTTTGGGGCAAGACTCATCGTTCAATGGTTTTATTCAGAAAAGCAAGGTAAAGTAGTTTCACCAACATTGTATTGGCAACTCAGCCTGATTGCTTCGTTCATCATTCTTTTGTATGGTATCCTGCGAATGGATGTAGTCATCATCCTGGGGCAGATACTTTCGTACTATATTTACATCCGGAACCTACAGCTCAAAAATAACTGGCAAAGTATCCGCAAATTTATCAGGGTTATACTTAGCCTTTTGCCGATAGGTGTTTTATATGTGCTTTTCTTCGCTGACTCTCAAACTTTCATTAAGATCTTCACCGGCACGAATTTGCTTCAACCACTGACGCTGCTGGGAGCGATCGGGCAGCTTACACTCAACTTGCGCTTTGTCTATCAATGGTATTTTTCCGAAAGGAAAAAAGTTTCCGTGCTTCCTCTGGGATTTTGGATCCTGAGTCTGATAGGTTCTGCATTGATCCTATTCTATGCGTTTTCCAGAAGGGATCCTGTTTTGCTGGTTTCACAAAGCCTCGGACTTGTTGCTTATGCACGTAACATTTTGATCTATTCCAGGAGTCATCACGCAACTGATTCAAATTGAATTCATTTTCAGAATCATTAGCATCAACATCTGTTCAGGAATTCATTCTGCAACACGAGCACGATGATGTAAGGGTGCTGCTTTTAAAGTTCAAACAGGTAAATGGAGTTCCCATGTCTCGCATCGCCGATCAGATTAATGGTCGCAGAAATGCCAGGGAGAAAATCCCTTTGTATTACAATACACGTGGAATTTTATATCCGCCCGCAGTTAACATGGAACAATGTTCCTCCGAAGCCACTGCGCGTTTCAAGGCAACTATTATTCATGATCTGGTCAGCGATAAGCAATCCTATGTGGACCTCACTGGCGGATTCGGTGTCGATACGTTGTTTATGTGCGGCGAGTTCAGGCAGGCTAGCATGGTCGAGCCAAACAAGCCACTGATAGAAATCAGTGAGCACAATCATTCGCTGCTTGGCGTCCGAAGCGTCTCCTATAAGAATATGACAGCGGAAGAGTTCCTGGGCGCTGGTCTCGAAGAACATTCACTGCTTTACATTGATCCCTCCAGAAGAACAACATCTGACCGGAAAGTTTATTCTCTGAAAGACTGCGTACCCGACGTCACTGCATTACTGGAAAAAGTATTTCTGGGAAGCAAGTATTTGCTGGTTAAGGCGTCACCTTTGCTTGACATAAGCCAGGCATTGAAAGAGATTTCGTTCGTCAGCAATGTTTACGTTGTCTCTGTGAATAATGAATGCAAGGAGTTGTTGTTTTTTTCCCGGGCGGGCTTTACCGGTGTGGTCCGCATAACAGCTACGAACATCTCGCGAAACGAGTCGAGCTATTCGTTCAATCTCACGGATGAACAAGACGCAACTGTCACATTCTCCGACCCCCTGCGATACATTTATGAACCCAATGCATCATTGTTAAAATCCGGCGCCTTTAAGCTTATCGGTAAATGGTTTAATCTTCACAAGCTTGCACCGAGCACCCATCTCTATACGTCAAACAAAATTGTGACCGGATTCCCCGGAAGGACCTTTGAGGTAAGCGCGTATGTTAAGCCGCGCGCAAAGTCATTAAAGCAATATTTCCCGGACGGCAAAGCAAACATTACCCTGAGAAATCATCCAATGACAGTTCACGACGTAAAGATCGCTACCGGATTACAAGATGGTGGCGATAAATTTTTGCTGGGCTTTTCCGGGCAGGATCAGAAATTTCTTGCTGTGGCAGAGAAGGTCTCTTAGAGATAGGAAAGAATCTTCTCAACAGCCACTTCTCCATTGAAAGATTTGATCAGCTTATGCCTATCCGAGTAAATGTAAACGGAGGGAGCCGAGATCGCTCCGTAATTGTCAAGGATCTTTTTTGCAGAAGTGAACCCGAAGTAGACATTGTTGCGCCCAAATAATTTGTACTCCTGTGCGAATTGAACAACTTCTTGTAAGGGCGCAGCGGTTATAAAATAGAGGGAGCTATTGCCAAATGCTTCCAGATTCTTTTCAATGTCGGCCGCTTCGCGCTGGCAATGATCACAGTCTGGCTGAAAAAATATCAACACGTTGGTTCCCGTCAGATCCCTGACATTGCGGTTAGAATTGTCTATCAGTGTAACGGGCATGTCTGGCTGTTCGTTCGACGATGTACCAGGTTGCTTTTTTGTATCGTTCTGCGCCGTGTTAGAACAGCCTGCCAAAATCACGAAAGCAATAAAGACGGCGCCAGGAATCTTCATTCGGAAATAAATATCAGCAGCCAATATACAAAGTAACTTATGCCAGCTATGGTTCCATAATACTTAATTACCGCGCGGCGTGTTTGAACGTCTTTCCACCACAGCATAAGCCAGGGTTTGAAGAATCCGGCAACCATCAACACTAAAGCTGTAAGGCTGATGGCCAGCGAACACCATTTTAAGATTTTCATTTAACAAAAATAGCCAGATTTTTCTCCTTCCGCTCGGTTGGCACGCTGCACAGAAGTATCTTTGTTGCTTCTGTTGCTTGCGAAAAGCAAATAACTGATCTGAGATTTGAGGCCGGATGATTTTCTAAGCATCTATTCCGCGGATGGTTTTGTCAAGACCGTTGCCGCAGGGATCAAAGCGGCCGTTCATGGAAATGTCCGTCTGAAGGGGCTCGCCGGAAGCCTGGATGCCCTGATCCTCGCATCAACGTTTAAAATAAATCCTAAAGACGTGCTGGTAATCCTTCATGACCGGGAGGAGGCAGCTTACTTTCAAAATGATCTACAGAATTTGTTGGCTCGTGAGATCCTGCTGTTTCCGATGTCTTACAAACGTCCTTACGAATTTGACGAGACGGAGAATGCAAACATCCTGATGCGTACGGAAGTGTTGAACAGGTTGGCGAGCAAAACGTCACCGGAGATCATCATTTCCTACCCTGAAGCCTTGAGCGAAAAGGTAATCAACAAGAGAACGCTTACTTCTAATACCTTCTCCATAGCTTTGCGGGAAAAGCTTGATGTTACTTTCCTGGAAGAATTTCTTCACAATTACGATTTTGAAAAGACTGATTTTGTATTTGAGGCCGGGCAGTTCGCCGTTCGCGGTGGCATCATAGATATTTTTTCTTTTGCCTATGACCTTCCTTACCGCATTGAGCTTTTTGGCAATGAGGTCGATAGCATTCGCACTTTCGATCCCGGTTCCCAATTGTCAGTGGATGCTTTGGAGAAGGTTAACATTATTCCAAACATTCAGTCAAAGCTGATGCAGGAAGAACGTCAATCGTTCTTCGAATTTATCTCTCCCGAAACCCGAATCTGGCTGAAGGACTTTGAACTTACCGCGGATGTCATTCAACAAAGTTTTGATAAAGGTGCAGCCTCATTTGAAAAGATCATTAAATCAAGTGGTGGTGCTCACGTGGTGTCCGGCCATGACAAACTTTTCGATACACGGGAATCTTTCATCAAGAAGTTAAAAGCATTTACGTGTGTCGAGTTTGGTACCAGGTTCGTTTTAGAAAGTGCAACCCTGTTCGAGTTCGAGTCTTCGCCACAGCCATCTTTTAATAAAAATTTCGAGCTCCTCGCCAAAGATCTGTATGACCATGAACTGCAGGGATTCAGCAACTTCATCGTAGCGGAAATTCCGCGTCAGAACGAAAGGCTGAAAGGCATCTTTGAGGAAATCAACGCGCAGCTTCACTACCAGCCACTCGACTTTGCATTGCGCCGTGGATTTGTCGACAGCATCCAGAAAATTCTCTGCTACACCGACCATCAGATCTTTGAGCGGTTCCACCGCTACCGTGCAAAGGAGAAATTTACGAAGTCGAAGGCGCTGACGCTCCGCGAGCTGCAGATGCTTCAGCCGGGCGACTTTGTTACGCACATCGATTATGGAATCGCAAAATTCGCAGGCCTCGAGAAAAAAGAAGTAAATGGTCATGCACAGGAAGCCATCCGATTGGTCTACCGCGATGATGATTTGCTGTACGTAAGTATCCACTCGCTTCACAAAATCTCCAGGTACTCCGGCCGTGACGGCACACTTCCTGTAATCAGCAAGCTCGGTACCCAGGAGTGGGAAAACAAAAAATCAAAAGCCAAAAAACGCGTAAAGGATATTGCCAAGGAACTCATTTCCCTATACGCAAAAAGAAAAACTGCACCTGGTTACGCTTATCAGCCTGATAGCTTTCTACAGGCTGAGCTTGAGTCCTCATTCATGTATGAAGACACAGCCGATCAGGGTAAGGCAACGGAAGATGTTAAACGCGATATGCAACAACCTCATCCCATGGACAGGCTAGTGTGTGGCGATGTTGGCTTTGGAAAAACAGAAATTGCCATACGTGCCGCATTCAAAGCTGCCACGGAAGGGAAGCAGGTTGCCGTCCTTGTGCCAACCACCATTCTGGCGATGCAGCATTTCAGAACGTTCACCGAGCGTCTCTCGGGATTTCCTGTCAAAATAGATTACATATCACGGTTCAAGTCTGAGAAGGAAATCAAAGAAATCGTACAGAAGGTTAAAGAAGGAAAAATCAATATCCTCATCGGTACTCACAGGATTGTCAGCAAGGACGTTGCTTTCAAGGACCTCGGGCTTCTGGTCATAGACGAAGAACAAAAGTTCGGGGTAAAGGTGAAGGACAGGTTAAAGGAGTTAAAAGTAAATGTAGACGTTCTGACGCTGACGGCAACACCCATTCCGCGCACACTACATTTCTCACTAATGGGCGCGCGTGACCTTAGCATTATTTCAACGCCGCCGCCTAATCGTCAGCCCGTAACCACTGAGCTGCACGCTTACAACGAGCCGGTTATACGCGATGCGATCAGTTATGAGCTAAGGCGCGGCGGGCAGGTATTCTTCGTGCATAACCGTGTTCACGACATTGTAGAGATAGCAAACGTAATCTATAAGCTTGTACCGGATGCGCGGATCGGCATTGCCCACGGACAGATGGAAGGTCACCAGCTTGAAAAGGCAATGATGAAATTCATCGACGGTGAGTACGATGTGCTCGTGTCCACCAACATCATCGAATCAGGCCTGGACATTCCTAATGCCAATACGATCATGATCAATCAGGCGCACATGTTCGGTCTTTCGGATCTGCACCAGATGCGCGGACGCGTGGGCCGTTCAAACAAGAAAGCGTTTTGCTATTTGTTAACGCCTCCTGCTTC
>JANNPM010000458.1:0-19514 GCA_031400145.1 Chryseolinea sp.
ATCTATAAGGCAGCCAACCGGAACAATCTTATCAACTTCACGGGATATGATGGTGAGAGAAGGCCGCTATTTACGTATCCTTATCTTAATGCTACCTCAAAAACTCCTTTACGTGAGACATTCAGGGATGATATAACTTTAATCTCACGCTGGCAGATGCAGGTGGGCGTGCGATACATTTTTGGCAATTGATTCCCGTCGAAGACCTCGCACAGAACCATTGACATTTGCGGGATCCGGAGTTACAAAGCCCCTTCTACGGGTATCAATACGAGCGTATTTTTTATTACGCGCGAAATCCGTAACTTCATCCCTAGTATGTCTGCATTTTCGAAGCTTTTCGCTACTGTTGGACTGGTACTGATATGCTTTTCATGCGAGAAACCGGCCAAAAGTACCCTGCATTCCGAACCGGCAGTTGATCTTGATCTGGATGCCATTGTCAAAAGAGGGTATCTCAACGCACTTGTCGATAACAATTCATTCAGCTACTTTATTTACAAAGGGCATCCATTAGGATACGAATATGAATTGTTGCAGTTGCTCGCAAAGCAGCTGAAGGTAAGCCTTAAGATCAAAGTTACTTCCGGAATAGATCGCGCAATCGAGCAACTGAATGCAGGAGAAGGTGATATAATTGCCTTTCCACTAACCATAACGAAATCAAGACGCGAATTAGTGGCATTCTCACGCCCGCATTTTAATACTTACCAGGTCCTTGTACAACGTAAACCCAAAAACTGGCGCAAGCTTTCATTGGATGAGGTAAACAACAATCTTATCCGTGATCCCGCGGACCTGATCGGAAAAAAGGTGCACGTGATTGATGGCACAACTCAGGTAAACAGGCTAAGGAATCTTTCGGAAGAGCTTGGCGGTGACATATTGATAGAAAATGATTCTCTCACTGCCGAAAGCGAATCGCTCATCCGCAGGGTGGCGCTGGGGGAAATAGACTACACGGTGGCTGATCATACAATGGCCAGAGTCAACTCAGCCTATTACCCTAATCTGGATGTCGGCACTGTCCTCAGTATCCCACATCAAGTGGCGTGGGCCATGCGGAAAAATTCACCCCGCCTGACGAAGGCAATTGACAATTGGCTCACACAAATAAAGCGCCAGCCGACCTTCATGGTCATCTATAACAAATATTTCCGCAGCCCGAGAACTGCACTCTCGCACATGCAAAGCGATTATTCATCCCTGGGCGGCAACAAGCTCTCCCCTTATGATAAACTGATACAGGGAGGTGCCGCCAGGCTGGGGTGGGACTGGCGATTACTGGCGGCAGTGGTCTATCAGGAATCAAAATTTGATCCCGTGGGTGAGTCCTGGGCAGGTGCGAGAGGTCTGATGCAACTTATGCCGGAAACTGCAAAGAGATTCGGCGCTTCTGACGTAAATGATCCCCAGGAAAGCCTCAAAGCCGGAGTCAGTTACCTGGTTTACTTGCAGAAATACTGGACCAAACGAATAAGTGATCCGGACGAACGCCTGAAATTTATATTGGCGTCTTACAATGCCGGGCTTTCGCACATACTGGACGCCCGGAAGCTATGCGTAAAGTATAAGAAAGATCGCAGGCTGTGGAAAGATGTTGAATACTTTCTATTAAAAAAGTCGGATCCCAGATATTACCGCGATCCGGTGGTTGTGACAGGTTATTGTAAGTGCGAGGAACCCGTCAACTATGTAAGGCAAATTCTTGCCCGTTATGAAGAATACAAAGTCCACATCAGCCTCCCTTTGTTTGACGAAGAACAGTTTGGAGATCTAAAAGCTGCCAGGTAGATTCAATGCCGGGTATCTTCATGACTTCATCCATGATTTTTTTTTGATTTTGACCAATCCTGTACGCTTCCGAATACCTGATATCTTCATGGAATGTGACCATGGAATATAATGGTACCCATTGATCAGGGTACAGCGCGTGTATCCTCGATTCTATTTTTTTTCTTAATTGAAATTCTTTGTCCGCCACCAGGTCGCGCATTTCAATAAAGTTATCCATCGCGAGATCAGCGATTGCATCCGTATCTGGCTTTCTGAATTCCTGAAATTCAGGGATAGCAAGACCCCAGTTGTCGTCGCGTTTTTCCAAGAGATCATTTAGTATCCGGCAATCTTCAAATCCCGCATTCATTCCCTGACCATAAAACGGAACAATCGCGTGACTTGCGTCGCCAAGAAGTAATGAATTATTTCTTGACCATGGAAAGCATCGTATCGTGACCAGCGAGGAAGTCGGATTTGTTATCAATTGCTCCTTAAGATCAGGAATAAGATCGGCAACATCGGGGAATGATTGACGGAAAAATGATTCAAAATCATCAGGATCACTGAAACTTGCGAATGAACGGGCACCCTCAAATGGAAAAAAAAGCGTTCCGGTAAATGATCCGTCGAGATTTGGCAGAGCAATCAACATAAAGCTTTCTCTTGGCCAGATGTGTAAAGCGTTCCTTTCCAGCAGTGCTTGTGAAGCCGTCGGCGGAATGTGAAATTCTTTATAGCCGTGATCGATATAATGTTGTTCGAAATTAAATCTGTCCGTTAACTGCATGGCCATACGCACAGTGGAGAAAGCTCCATCGGCCCCGACTATCGCCTCAAAATGCTGGTCAGCGGCAATCGTTCCCCTTTGAAAGGTGAGAACGCTGGTCGCAAGATCGACCCGAATACAACGGTGTTCAAAAAAAAATTCAATTCCTTCCTTTTCTGCCGCCACAATCATCGCTTTATTCAGATCTCCTCTTGAAATGGAATTGATGAATTGGCCTTCTTTTCCATAAGGCAGGTATGTAAGATTCCCGGTCACGTCATGAACCATCCGACCGTTCATAGGGATTGCAGTTTCCTTGACGATATTCCCAAGGCCAACTTCTTCCAGGGATCTGATTCCCCTGTTGCTTAACGCAAGATTAATTGAGCGGCCGCCGTCAACGGCATTAACGCGAGGGTCAGGCCGTCGTTCGAAAATCGAGATCTTATTGCCGCGCCGGGCAAGGTATAAACTCATGAGACAACCAACCAAACCTCCGCCAACAATTGCGATATGTTTTGGACTGTTCACGAAAGATTGCTTTTTGAGATCTTTGACAACTCACTCTTTAGCACCTGAACGAGCTTATAAACTTCGCCAAAAGTATTGTACAATGGAACGGGCGCGACGCGCATTACATTGGGTTCACGCCAGTCTGTAATAATTCCTCCCGCTGCTAACGCCAGGGCAATTTTTTTTCCATGCTCGTAAAAGAATATAGATAACTGACAACCGCGTTCACGCGACGATGATGGCGTTATGACGGTAAAAAATTTCTTTGCTGGATCCAACTCCTGAAGCAGATATTCCAGAAACCCTGTCAACAAGATGCTTTTTTTGCGCAACGCGCGCATGTCAGTCTGCTCGAAAATTCCCAGCGATGCAAGGTGAGCAGCCGCCTGAAAGACCGGCACATTGGAAACCTGCCATCCATCCGCACCGCGCATTGGCTTAAATCCTTTGCGCATATCAAACCTTTCCTTTTCGTCATGCCCCCACCAGCCAGCAAGCCTGGGAAGAGTCAAATTCTCTCCATGACGTTCGTGAACAAATGCTCCCGCTATCGCTCCGGGACCGGAGTTAAGGTATTTGTAGCTGCACCAGACGGCAAAATCCACTTTGTCTTTGTGCAGGTTCAGAGGTACGTTGCCGACAGCGTGGGCAAGATCGAAACCAGCGATGGCTCCGGCGCGATGAGCAGCGTCAGTGATCCGTGGAATGTCGAAAAACTGGCCGGTATAATATTGTACGGCGCCAAACAATACCAACGCAAGCGAATCAGCATGTTGCTGAATGGTATGCAAAATATCGTCTGTTCGCAGCGTAGCCTCACCGTTACGGGGACTGATTTCAATCAATGCTTCATCCGGATCCAGCCCGTGCCACCTCAGTTGCGTCTCCACGGCATACTGGTCGGAAGAAAATGCTCCTGCCTCCATTATAATTTTAAATCGTTCTCGCGAGGGATTATAGAACGTGGCCATCATCAGGTGAAGATTGATGGTAAGTTGGTTCATCGCCACAACCTCACCGGATTTCGCGCCAACGATCCGCGCAAGCGCCCGCTTGGTAAACTTATGATAATAGAGCCAGGGTCGTCTCGCGTGAAAATGACCTTCAACACCCATTGTTCCCCAATCCTCGAGTTCCTCTACCACCATCAATTTTGCGCGGCGGGGTTGCAAGCCTAATGAGTTTCCCGTAAAATACAATACAGCTTTGTCCTTGAGGGTTGGAACGATGAATTCTCGTCTATACGACCGTAGAGGATCTTCCCGGTCTAACTTTCGTGCGTGCGTCGAACTGTTCACAAATTTCACAGGGCGCTCGCGGGAAGGGTGTAAGCTGCTTCTCACACGAATCGCGGATCGGCTTCCATCTCAGTGCCACACTTCTTGCACGTTCTCAATTCCTGTGATGCGTAGAATTCCCGGAAGCGGGGGAGGAAATCCTTCTCAATGTTTTCAAGGTGAAACTTATACTCATGCAACAGGGTATTGCATTTTTCGCAATACCACTGAAGTCCGTCAAGGGTATTTTTATCTTCCCGCTTGCATTCGATTACAAGCCCGACAGTACCGGCAGGTCTAGCAGGCTGATGCGGCACGCGCGAGGGAAGCAGGAACATTTCTCCCTCCCTGACCGGAAACTCGACTGCTTTACCATCTTCCTGAATAGTGACCTTGATATCGCCCTCGAGCTGATAGAAAAGTTCTTCTGTTTCATTGAAATGATAATCTTTGCGTGCATTCGGACCACCGACCACCATTACAATATAGTCTCCGGCCTCTGCATAGAGATTTTTATTCCCTATGGGAGGTTTCAGCAGGTCGCGATTGTCATTGATCCACTGCTTTATGTTGAATGGTCTGCGTATGGGCATAGCAATAATTCTTTATAAAGAAATAGTGAGTTCAGTTAATTTATTAAAATTACTAAGAATTCGCCATTAGATCAGGCAAAAATTCTTGTATATCCACGTTATTGTAATTCACGATAATTGAATTATTCATGTTCCCTCTCGTGTGTTCCTGTAATAAACCCAATGTATGTGTAATCTGATGAATCGCATTTGAATCTCGGCATTAACTTGTAGTCAACCTGAAATATGATCTTCTTTGATATCGAGAATATTTTCTTCACGATCTGGGGCTACGACATGAGCTACCTGGAGTTCTTTGGCACGCTCTCCGGTACTGTGGCGGTATGGCTATCTGCCAAGGCAAGCATCTGGAACTGGCCGATCGGTATCGTCAATGTCGTCCTTTTCTTTTTCCTTTTTTACCAGGTCCAATTGTATCCTGATATGTTCCTGCAGGTATTTTATTTTGCAACGAACCTTGTTGGATGGTGGCGATGGGCAAATCCAAAGCCTGGCGAAGAGAACGTGCGGAACCAGCTCAAGGCAAGCTATATGGGATGGAAGCCCTTTTTGTCTGTTGCAACGATAGGGGCCTTGGGCACTTATGCTGCCGGCACTTTCGCCAAAAATCTGCATGAGCTTTTCCCAACGGTATTCAATCTTCCAAGCGCATTTCCTTATTCCGATTCATTCGTGACGGTCATGAGCATCATTACAACATTTTTAATGATTCAGAAAAAAATTGAAAGCTGGATCATTTGGATCGTAGTAGATGCTACGGCCGCCTATTTGTACTTTGCCAAAGGAATTAAATTTGTCGGATTGGAATATCTGATCTTTTGCTTTATAGCTTCGTATGGACTCTGGAACTGGATGCGTGAGCGCAATCCAGGCAAGGCAACTCAGCCAGCCTGAAAAATGAAAATAGTACTCCGTTCTTTTCTTCCGGGAATTTTGGCGTTCATCGTCGCGACAGTATTATTTTGCCTACCTGGCAAGGAGTTTCCTACAGAAGATTGGTTCGAAAAGATCTTCCTTGATAAATGGATACACGTCGGCCTCTTCGCCTCCCTGGTAGCCTTATGGTGCCTTCCCTTTATACCGAACAACAAGGGCACACCAAACACACGCAATATATTTATACGCATAGCACTGCTGTTTGTAAGCTACGGTGTGGCGATTGAATTCATTCAAGGGAGATTTATTCCTTTTCGGAGCTTTGACATTGGCGACATGGTAGCGGATGCCCTCGGGTGCGGCGTTGGATTCCTTTTTTCGGAATGGCAGCTTAAAAAATACTGATTTAATTGTTGGTCAGGCATTGATAAATTTAAGGTACCCTCTCACATATCGAACTTCACGACTTCCCGCACTTCTACGGTACCGCCAAGCTCGAAGTCGGGATACTCTTTGGCAATATTTATTGCGTCATCGATATCCTTCGCCATCACAACGAAAAATCCGCCGATCACTTCCTTGCTTTCCGCGAATGGCCCATCCTTTATGACTTTCTTTCCGGTAATACTTTTACCACCAGGCACCAACGCCTCGCCCGCGTGATAGCGATTTTGACTCTTCAGCTTTTCAATCCATGCAAACCATTGTTGCATATTGCCTTGCTGCTTTTCGGGCGACAGATTGCTTGTATCGCCACCGTGGAAGATAAACATGTACTTTTCCATTTTTTAGGTTTTTTGATTGAACATAATTTCCACCATGACGGGTGAAGGTGCCTGGCATGGACAAGACTGTCAGATCAGTTATTACGGCTTGAGGAAATCCCCCTGACATTCTTGCTACTTTTGAGGTGTTAAAGTTCTTTCTTGTTGACATAATTCAATTTTGAAGTTTATTCGGCATGCTGGTTTGCCTTGCCCGCCTTATAACCTGAGATGGCGAAGTAAAGAATATAAAGGTAGCAAGGCACCATCATGATGTATGCGAATTGAGAGTTCCACACGAGCGAAAGCTGGCCATACATCAAAGGAAGCACAGCACCCCCGCCAATACCAGCGACAAGCAACGCTGATCCCGTCCTCGTGAATTTGCCCAATCCATCAATACCCAACGGAAAAATCGCCGGCCACATCAGCGAGTTTGCAAGGCCCAGCGCTGCAATGCACGCCACGGAAATATAACCTTTAGTGATGACGGCAAGCAAGGTAAAAATGATGCCAAGTATGGCACACCAGCGCAATGCAGTGGACTGGGAAATATATTTTGGGATCGTAAAAATCCCCACCACGTAACCTACAAGCATAAAAGCTAATGTGTATTGCGTAAAGTATCGCGCATCGGCGATATCTATTCCCAGGGAAACACCATAGCTGATGATCGTATCGCCTGCCATTACTTCAACGCCGACATACAAAAAGATGGCCAGCACCCCAAGCCACAAATTGGGAAACTGGAAAATACTGGTACGGCTGGACGTAGGTTTAGTTGTTTTGAAATCAACTTCTGATCCATCGTCTTTGATATCCGGAAGACCAGACAACAGGATGGCGACGGCAAGCAACACCAACACACCGGCAATGATCATGTATGGAACGATAACCCTGCCGGCAAGCTCATCCAGCCTGGCATCTTTCGCAGCGGCATCCATTGTCTGCAGACTTTGTACGAGACTGTCGGCATCGCTCAGGGCGATGGCCCCGAAGATCAAACCGGCAAGTATGCCCGCGACCTTATTGCAGATGCCCATTATACTGATACGTTTTGCCGCGCTTTCCATGGGACCGATTATAGAGGCGTAAGGGTTAGATGCTGTTTGTAACAATGCCAGTCCGGTTCCAATCACAAACAACCCGGCGAGGAACAGGTTGAAGTTGCGCGTCTGTGCTGCAGGCACAAACAGTATCGCGCCGATGGCCATGATAAATAATCCCAAAGCCATTCCCTTCTTATAACCGGTTGCCTCCAGGACGAAGGAGGAGGGCAATGCCATTACGGCATAGGCAATAAAAAAAGCCGTCGCGACGAGGAATGATTGCAGGTCCGTTTCTAATTCGCAGGCAATCTTGAGATATGGTATCAGGGTTCCGTTTACCCAGGTGACAAATCCAAACACAAAGAATAAAGCACCGATAATGATCATCGGCAGGGTATAGGACTTCTTTTGGGTGCTCATGATCATTGAAGAGGGTTTCGGGTTTGCGTTAGTATATCAGCGGATAGGACTGTCGCGTACCGCTAATTCAGTTAAAAGTATATTTTTGCTGGTGAATAATCGAGAGTATGATCTTTCAATGTTGAGTAAATGCACCGATTCGCCTTAAAATCCCATACAATTGAAAGTGCTTTAAAGAGAATGTTATTAAACAGAAATAAACTAAAAGCCGATGGTCACACCAAATAATCCACAAAAAAAACTCGCATTGCTCGTGCTAGCCGCAGGAATAGGAAGCCGGTATGGCGGAATCAAACAAATAGATGGCTTCGGACCGAACGGTGAAACGATAATGGATTACTCCCTCTACGATGCGATCCAGAATGGATTTACAAAAATTGTTTTCATAGTAAGGGATGAAATATTGGAAATTGTAAAGGATAAATTCCTTCACAAGCTTAAAGATAAAATTGAGGTAGAATTTGTCGTTCAGTCTCTTGAGAAAATGGTGCCCCCGGCGTACAGAAATCCAGAAAGAACAAAACCCTGGGGAACTGGTCATGCTATGCTTTGCGCGCGCGGTGTTATCAATGAACCTTTTGTTGTTATTAATGCAGATGATTTTTATGGCAGAAAGTCGTTTGCTTCGGTCGCAAAGTTCTTTACCAACGATAAGGCTATCGATCATGCCATGGTCGGGTACACGCTAAAGAATGTACTCTCGGAACATGGCAGTGTCTCTAGGGGATGCGGCGAAAAAGATGACAAGGGCTTTTTAACATCAGTAGTCGAGCGGACAACCATCGTTAAGGAAAATGGAAAAATTATAGCCAAAGAAAAGGACGGAGACCTGGAGCTAAGTCCGGAAACACCAACTTCCATGAACTTCTGGGGCTTCCAGCCTGATATCTTTGACTTCACAGCAATCTTGTTCGAGAATTTTCTGCAGCACAGCCGTGAAAACCTCAAGGCGGAATTCTATATCCCCATAATTGCCAATGAAATGGTACATCAGGGCAAGGGAAAGGTAAAGATCCTCCAAGGCAGCGATACTTGGTTTGGCGTGACCTACAAGGAAGACAAGGAAGAAGTGTCTGGAAGAATAATGGATCTTGTTAATTCAGGAGAATACCCTAAAATCCTCTGGAACTAGGTTTCCTTCGCGAAGCGCTCCGGCGCGCAAAGCGCGGGCTGTTTCATCAACGCAGCGACCAAAGCTTCACGAGAAGATCTGCAATGTACGGCGTGACGGCCGAAGAATGATCGCCATCGAGGGATGTCAATGAGATCAAGTCACTGCTGGCACCGCGAGCCAGAAGGGCATCGTAAGTGGCGACAGAATTTTCGTACGGAACGGTCGTGTCTGACAGGCCGTGATACATATACATCGTCTTTGCAGGCGTCCAGTCTGTCAACGTGTTTTCCTGAAAGGCGTCACGCATGTAGGCGTAATCCGGATTAGATGCTATATCAGCCGCCAGGTTCGGCTGGATCAGTTCCTGAATGTTCGTGGTCAGCTGGGAATCAATTTCATCCGGACCTTTCAAATGATCAAACAGGTCCGGGATCCTGCTGGCATACGGCTCCTGAAAAAAGTCAGTAAGAAAGTCCGGAAAGTCATAAACAAGCTGATAAGCCCTGGCCACGTAGGCGAGATAATAGGGGTCGTCGTAAGTTTCAGCCTGCAGCAGGGTTGACTGCAAGCTGTAGAGGTCATATGCGCCCGCTCCGGGAAAAGAAGCCACAAGGTCAAACCCTTCCAACGGATTTGCTTCCAAGGCTTTGTGTGTAGCCATGGTTGCATACCCACCCTCCGAATACCCCGCAAGAAATAATTTTGAGTTAAAGGTGATATCTTGTTGTTCCGAAAGTTCTATAGCAGCCCGGAGCATATCGATCACTGCCGAAGCGGTAAGGTCTTCCACAAAGTAAGGATGCAGGATCGATGCGGACGACCCGAAGCCCAGGTAATCCGGAATCACCGTGATAAAGCCCGACGAAGACAACGCAGTGGCGACCAGCGCTTCTGGCTTATCCACAGTAAAGTTGGACGGTGCATCGGTATCACGGGTGATAGTTCCGTGCTGATAACTGATCATCGGAACAGCCTCGGTCGTTTTTGGAAAGCTGATTAACCCTGACGCGACAATATTTTCTTCCTTGTACACGGTGTTGTACGTCACTTTGTAAATGTCCACATCATGGACGAACTCATCGAAATCTATGTCCAGGCCAGCCAACTCCGCAACAAGCTGGGCCTGTCCCGATGACGCTGAAAAAACGAGTTCGGCATCGACGAGTACATCCTCCTGGGGCTGCTCCTCCGTTTCGGGACTATCATCCTCATCACAGGAGAACGTGATAACAGAGAACAAGATCAAAGACAGAGAAAAGAGGCGGCGTATACCGGTGGACGAATTCAAAAATTTCATGCTTTCTAGTGAATATGCTTTGCGGATACTAACTAATAACCTGCGGAAAAGTTTCTGATTGACCTTTCCATCAAGTAAACGTGTCCGGGGGTATCTAAGTGTATAGCTATAACAGTATCTTTCGGATTAGAAAAATGAAGGAAAAGCAAAGGGCAGAGCATACCACATTCATAAAATCCAAGGCATCTGAACTTGGCTTCTCACATTGTGGAATCTCGAAGGCGGAGTACCTGGAGCACGAAGCCCCGAAATTAGAAGAGTGGCTCAAGCGCAATTATCAGGGTAAGATGGGCTATCTCGAAAACCATTTCGACATGCGCTTGAATCCGTGCATCCTGGTACCCTCAGCCAAGTCGGTGATAAGTCTGATCTTCAACTACTCCCCGGCTCAGGAACTTGCGACCCACGATTCGTACAGGATAGCGAAGTACGCCTACGGCGAAGATTATCACGCAGTCGTAAAAGATAAATTGAAGATGCTTCTGGGTGCCATTCACGAAAACATCGGCGAGGTTGCGGGTCGCGCATTTGTGGACTCAGCACCGGTAATGGAACGGGCGTGGGCCAGCAGAAGCGGCCTGGGTTGGGTAGGCAAGAATAGCCTGCTCCTCAACCGTGAAATGGGAAGCTTTTTCTTTCTGGCAGAACTGATCATCGACCTTGACCTTGAATATGACCATGCTATTAAAGATTACTGCGGAACATGCACAGCCTGTATGGACGCTTGTCCAACGGATGCCATACCCGCTCCTTATGTAGTGGACGGCAGCAAGTGCATATCGTATTTTACTATTGAATTACAAGAAGAAATCCCCACCGACGTAAAGGGAAAGTTCGGTAACTGGATATTCGGTTGCGATATTTGCCAGGATGTATGTCCCTGGAATAAATTCGCAAAACCACACCATGAACACAGGCTGGAGCCATCGGAATCGTTGACCAGCATGACACGACAGGATTGGAATGAGATTACCGAAGAGGTTTTTGAAAACCTGTTTAAACGGTCTGCTGTGAAAAGAACGAAGTTTAAGGGCTTAAAACGAAATATTTCCTTCGTCGGAAAATAAATGGCTGACACATGGAGACCAGCATTTATGAAAAGACTTGTCATCATTTCCTTATCTGCACTAATGACTTTGTTCCCGACATCATCGTATAAGAAATTTGTGAAGGCACACGGCGGGAGACGTATTGGCGACCAACGGATCGGTTAAAAAAAAACCGGCTTGAAACTGCCCTTAAAAAGAAAGCCCTCGTGGAGGGCTCTTTTTAAAATTAAGGTTCTACTCTAAGCAACCACGAAGCATCTGTTAAGTATTTCTTCGTGTTCCTGCCCAAATCTGGTATAGCACCAGTTTTTGAGTTCATTTACTTCTTCACCAATCAACAAGGTAATGGCTTTCCGCAGCTCTTTCTCGAACAGAAGAGCACTGAAACTCACTTTAGTGAGTACTGTCTTTGCATAATTAAGCATGGCACAAATCAAAATAGGTCAAAAAATTTAAGGGTCTGACAACTGTTAAATTAGAAAATTGCTGTATGAAGTAAAAGAACATTTACGAAACTTTTTCTTCATCACGCTGGAAAATTACTTGTTTGCCCACAGAAATTGAATGCTGTTTTGACAATTTCGTCCGGCCTTCAGTATTTTTCAAGCTCAAAATGCGTTTAACATAACACTAACGATTAGTTTGCGTCCGAATTTCATATGGAACGGAAATTTTATATTCAGATCCTGTTCTTCCTGAGCTTATTGATCTCTTCGCAGGCACATTCTCAGGCAATTCAGGTCACTCTGGGTCCGGATGAAATAGGCGAAAATCAGCCCTGGACAATTACGGTCACCGTGCAAAATGAGCGTCTGAAGAACTACGACAACTTTCCTGACATCCAGGGCTTCCGGAAAAGAGGTCAGTCCACTCAATCCACAACTAATATTGTCAATGGACAGGTTTCCTCTTCCCAAAGCGTGGTAATGACCTATTTACCGGAAAAGCAGGGACTGTTCACGATCCCCGACTTCACGATGAAGGTCAACGATAAACCCGTGCGTGTTCCCGGAAAAAAGGTCAAAGTCGGACCTGCCGTCCAGCACAAGCAACAACGTGATCCTTTCAAGAATTTTTTTGATCGTTCGCCCGATGATTTTTTCGAAAGTGGTGATACAGAATTTGTCGATGTAAAGGAAGACGCCTTTCTCGCGCTAACGACAAGCAAAGATGAGGTGTACGTCGGGGAAGGATTCAATACGACGCTTTCCTTTTTTGTTTCACAGGATAACCGCGCTCCGCTTCAATTCTATGAGCTTGGCAGACAGCTCGCCGATATCCTCAAAAAAATAAAGCCGGGTAATTGCTGGGAGGAAAATTTCAACATAGAGAATATCGATGGCGAGAGCGTCCGCATCAATGGAAAAGACTACACCCAATACCGGATCTATCAGGCAACATACTTTCCATTAAACAGCGAGCCGATAATATTTCCGAGTGTGGGCCTTGAAATGATCAAGTACAAGGTCGCAAAGAACCCCTCATTTTTCGGACAAAACCGTAAGGAGGATTTTAAGAAGTTTTTCTCAAAGCCGAAACGCATCAATGTAAAGGAGTTACCGCCTCATCCATTGAAGAATGTTGTCGCTGTGGGAGATTATCGTCTGGACGAACGAATAAGCGAAACTTCCCTGCAGACCGGACAGAGCGCGGGGTACACGTTCAATATCTTTGGGGGAGGCAACATCTCGGCGATAGAACGTCCGAATATCAGGCGCGATGAGAAATTTGAATTCTACGAGCCCAACATAAAACAAGATATCAACCGTCAAAACAACCGTATAACGGGCAATAAATCCTTTAGCTATTTTATGATTCCGAAAGAACCGGGCAGGTACAAGCTCTCAGATTATTTTCAGTGGATTTACTTTAATCCAAGGCAGGCCCGGTACGATACCTTGAAGTCCAAGCTCACTGTTAATGTCAATGGTGAGAGTAAGAAGAACGAAACGATCCAGGCGAATGATGTCGGCAACTTTTATGACAAGATCGGATCTCTTGAAAATGGACTGGTCACGATAGAGGATGGACGATGGAAGAAGTGGAGTTTCAATATTTTTATTTTAGTGATGTTAAGCGCTTCCGCTTACCTTGTGTTTAAAAAATAATGAGCAGCTCTTTCGGCACGCTTTTCCGCATAACAACCTTTGGAGAATCTCACGGTCCCGCCATCGGTGTGGTGATTGATGGATGCCCTGCCGGTCTGGATATAGACGAAAAGTTTATACAGCTTGAACTTGATCGGAGAAAGCCCGGACAGAGCCGGATCACGACGCAAAGGAAGGAAGATGATTCATTCAAAATACTCTCAGGCGTGTTTGAAGGAAAATCCACGGGCACGCCAATCGCAATAGTTATTGAGAATCAGGACCAGCGAAGCAAGGACTATAGTCATATTGCCGAGACCTTTCGGCCATCTCATGCCGATTACACGTATGAAGCAAAGTATGGTCATCGTGACTATAGGGGCGGTGGCCGAAGTTCAGCAAGAGAAACCGCAGCACGCGTGGCGGCAGGCGCGGTCGCCAAATTGCTGCTGTCTAAGCAAGGTATTGCCATTGATGCCTATGTCTCCCAGGTAGGAGACATTGAGGCGCCTTCATATGACCAGCTGGATCTGACAAAAGGGGAGGCTAATATAGTGCGATGTCCTGATGCCGACACTGCCAACAAAATGATCGCGCTTATCGATCAGGTCAGATTAGATCGCGATACGATCGGTGGGATAGTGACCTGCGTTATCCGTAACACACCCGTCGGGCTGGGTGAACCCGTTTTCGGAAAGCTTCATGCGGCACTCGGTGCTGCCATGCTCGGCATAAACGCCGTAAAGGGATTTGAATACGGTAGCGGCTTTGAAGGGGTTAAGCTAAGGGGCTCGCAGCACAATGACGAGTTCTATAACGAGGAAGGAAGGATCAGGACAAGAACGAACTTTTCAGGAGGTATCCAGGGCGGTATATCGAATGGAGAAGAAATTTATTTTAAAGTAGCCTTCAAACCAGTAGCGACCATTATGCAGGATCAGCCGAGCGTGAATAAGCGCGGCGAGGAGACCAGCGTTTCCGGTAAAGGTCGTCACGATCCATGTGTTGTTCCACGCGCAGTAGCCGTTGTGGAAGCGATGGCCGCTTTGGTGCTGGCTGACTTTTTATTGCTGGCAACTACGTCAAAGGTCCCTTATGCTGCCCAGATCCCGGCACAATAGCTTCCTTAATATGAAGGAGCCTTGATCAATCGAAGTTGATTTCCCCGGGCGGTTCAGTGTATTCTCCTTCCCATTTTGCCACAACCAACGTGGCCAGGCAGTTACCGATTACATTCACGGACGTTCTCGCCATGTCCATCAGTTCGTCTATTCCCATGATCGCCATAATTGGCCAAAGGGGGAGGCCAAAGGATGCGGCAGTCCCCAGAAGGATCACCAAGGTAGCTCGCGGTACTCCGGCGACGCCTTTGCTGGTTAACATCAGCGTGAATACCATAACCATCTGTTGTCCGATGCTCAAATGAATGTTGGCCGCCTGCGCAACGAAAACCGAAGCCAGCGCAAGGTACAAGGTGCTGCCGTCCAGATTGAACGTGTAGCCAGTGGGTAATACGAATGAAACAATTTTGCGGGGTACCCCCAGCTTCTCCATGTTCTCGAGGGCCTTCGGCAAGGCGGATTCGGAACTTGTAGTGGCAAAGGCGATCGACACAGGTTCCGAAATTGCCTTGATAAACTTTCTTATAGGAATTTTTAACAGGAGCGCTATTGGCATTAATACTGCAAGCAGAAAGACCAGCAGCGCGCCGTACAAGGTGAAGAGTAACTTTAACAAGGACACAAGGATGTCGACGCCAAGGTGACCTACAGTTACGGCAATTGCGGCTCCAACACCAAACGGTGCAAAATGCATGATGATGTTCGTAAACTTGAACATCGTCTCAGCCAAACTTTCCGTAAAATCAAGCACAGGTTTCTTTTTGCTAACTGGCAATAACGCCAGCGCAATGCCAAAGATCACGCTGAAAACAACAATGGGTAATACCTCTCCATGATAAATCGACTTTACAAAATTTTCGGGAAAGATATGAAGCACTACATCCTGCCAGGTCTGCGCGTGCGCTTCGGGGAGATCCTGGTTGAAGCCTTCGGGTAACACAATGCCCGTGCCGGCCTGCGTAATATTGATGGCAACAATTCCGATAATCAGTGCCAGGGTTGTCACAATCTCGAAGTACAGAATGGACTTCCAACCCATGCGTCCGACCTGCTTCAGGTCAGCGTGCCCTGCAATGCCAACCACGAGGGTCGCAAAAAGGATGGGTGCGATAATGGTTTTGATCAGGCGCAGGAAGATCTTGCTGAGTACTGACAGATTCTGTGCAAAAACAGGAAAATTCAGGCCAATCTCGACCCCGACAATCATGCTGACCATAATCCATGTCGTCAGCGACTTTTTCCGGGCTGCGAAAACAATGACAAAAACCCAGGTGATCCAGCGCGAGGCGATAAGAAGAGTGTCCGGGATGGCAGGCGAGAGGTAGAAATTGAGCAAATGCAGGACGGTGACAATGGTCAACAGCACGAAAACGACCTGGATAATTCTCTTTTGACTCAATTTTACAGGGTTTAGGGTTAGGCAATGCTTCGAATTAGCAATATAGAGAAACTTGCTATTCGCAAAAGGATGTACGTCTTTTTCTGTGCGCAACGGAGGGTACGAACTTAAATTCCGTAATTTTGTTCGAGTAATAATCAGAACTATGTTGCAAGCAGTGCCTAAAAATGTCCACATATATCTGGAATCCAATCCAAACCCGAATTCTTTGAAATTCGTGGTGAATGAAATGCTGGTTCCGGAATCGCTGAGCTTTGATTTCCCTGATGCAGCAAGTGCCTCCGTTTCGCCGCTGGCGGAGGAACTGTTCGCCTATCCCTTTGTAGAGCGTGTGTTCTTTGCCAGTAACTTTGTAACCGTTACGAAGAAAGGTGACTTTGAATGGATCGAGATTCAACATGAGATCAAGGATCACATCCTTAAGTTTCTGGAGGAAGGACGTTACATATTGGACGTAAACGAGTCAGATGCTGTACCGGCCGAAGAGGAAACCGACACAATCAAGAAGATCAAAACCATTCTGGATGAATATATCCGCCCTGCCGTGGAGCAGGATGGCGGCGCGATTACCTACCACTCCTTTCAGGATGGCATTGTAAAAGTAAAGCTGCAGGGTTCATGCAGCGGCTGTCCATCCTCTATGATCACCCTGAAGGCCGGCATAGAAAATCTGTTTACGCGGATGATGCCAGGCGAGATCCATGCGGTGGAAGCGCTTTAGAACTATATCCAATACGAATTAAATAACCCGGTGCCCGCCGGGTTTTTTATTGTAAGAGGGGATGATAACTTAGCGGATTGGTGTGAGTATGAGCGCAAAAGCGAAATTCTTGTTGGTCATGGTGTGCAGCATGTTGCCGTTCATCACCTTGGCGCAGGACCCGGCCGAGGAGGCAGATACCGCCAGGAATTTCGTAGATGTAGTGAGAGACAGCCGCGTGTCCAGGGAACTTCTTCGGGCCATTACCCGGAAACCGAAGGAAGAGGGCGTTTTCAATTTGAAAAGTGAAGAGATCTACAGGCCCTTTGATGGCAAGTTGATCCGCCACATCATAATTAATCACATCGGATTCGACAAGAGCATTACCGACACAACAAAAAATCTTAAGAATACGGCAGCGAAGGTCGCCAACGCATTACATAAAAATACCAAAGAGTGGGTAATACGCGATCACCTCCTATTCTCTGAAAAGAAGTTTCTGAACGCCTATACGCTTGCCGACAACGAACGATTTCTTCGTGACCTGGACTTCATCGTCGACGCTCGAATATTCGTTGTGCCACTTTCAAGCACAGAAGATTCCGTCGATGTCCTGGTCGTCACGCGGGACGTTTTCAGTTTTGGAGGACGGGCAAGTCCGCGCAGCTTCAATAAATTTTCATTTCGCCTATATGATGTGAACGTAATGGGAGCGGGGCAACGGATGCAGGTCAATGGCTATTATGATCAGGGGCGACATCCCGATTTTGGATATGAGAGTACTTACCGCAAAAGCAGCGTCGGTGGTACGCTGATCAATCTAACGGCGGCCTATACGCAGCTCAATACGGGCAGCAGTTTCGGTGATGAACAGGAAGAAGCTTTCTACATAAGGTTTGAGCGGCCGCTGGTATCGGCTTACTCGAGACTTGCGGGAGGGCTCGAGTTCAGCCGTAACTGGTCTCAGAATTTCTATAACGAGGCAGATTCGTTATTTAAAGACTACAGGTATAATGTGTCAGACGTATGGGTAGGCTATAATATCGGTGTAAACAAGCGGCGTGATTATCGAAGTCGCCGGTTCGTGAGTGCGCGCTTCTTTGAAAATCGCTTTGTCAGAAGGCCGAGCCAGCCTTATGACCAAACCAATCCAGCCTTCAATTCGCGTACAGCAGTGCTGGGCTCGTTTTCATTATTCCGGCAGGAATTTTACAAAACCCAGTATGTTTATGGTTTTGGACGTACGGAGGACGTCCCGTATGGACAGACTTATTCCCTGCTTGCAGGATGGCAAAATTTACTTGGCCAGAGCCGTCCATATTTAGGATTTGATGCCGACAAATCCTTTGTACAACCAAGGGGGGACTTTTACACCTTTTCACTCAGGGTCGGTGCATTTCTCTATAAGGGAAAGCTAGAGGATGCTTCAGTTCTTGTCTCGGGACAGTTGTTTAGCAAACTTTACCATTACAGACAATTCCTCATCCGGAGAACGATAAATGCTGACTTCACATATGTGTTTAATCAACGAACAAATACACTTCTGGACATCAATGGTACCTATGGTTTGGAGGGTTTTACCGCCGATAGCCTTCTTGGAACGAAACGGCTACACGCGCGATACGAATTGGTGCTTTATACGCCATGGAAGATCTTTGGATTTCATTTCGCACCGATAGTTTTTGCAGATGTTGTCTTCGTGGCACCGCAAAACAACGTCATCTTCTACGACAAGCCGTATGCAGGAATAGGAGGCGGAGTCCGTACACGAAATGAAAATCTGGTGTTTGGCACTGTCGAAATTAAATTCTTTTATTATCCCCGGCAAACGGAGGACATAAGCACATTTAAAATCCGGGTAACCAGTAACCTTCGCATAAAATACAGCGGATCTTTCGTAAGAGCGCCATCCTTTATCGTGTATGATTAAATGAAAGTGTTAGCTTCCGCAGGCTTCGCAAGCATCTGGATTATCAAGAGAACAAGCCATATCACTGCGCTTTTGGTCATAATCGATCGCTTGCTCGTATCGTATGGTTTGCTGTGCTTCCACCACTACTTGTGCGATCAAAGGCTCCAGTTTGGCTGCTTCGCTGCTCAGCACCAGTGCGAGATCCGCTGCTGTTTCCTGCATTGCAGATTTATCCAAAGTAAATTTGATGGCATCGGCCGCGGCAGTAGAGCGGAGATAATACATGCCGGTCTTCAGGCCTTTTTTCCAGGCGTAAAAATGCATGGATGTCAGTTTGCCAAAGTTAGGGTTGGTAATGTGAATGTTGAGGCTTTGTGACTGGCAGATATAAGCACCGCGATCGGCAGACATATCGATGATGGACTTTTGAGAAATTTCCCAGACCGTTTTGTAAATATCCTTGATGTGCTGCGGTATCTCCGTAATTGATTGGACCGATCCATTGGCGCCAATCAGTTTCTGACGCATGTTATCACTCCATAATCCCAGGTTCATAAGGTCCCTCATCAGGTGCTTGTTGGCGATTATGAACTCTCCTGAAAGTGTTCGGCGTGTATATATGTTTGAGGTGTATGGCTCGAAGCATTCGTTATTTCCAAGGATCTGCGAAGTGGATGCTGTTGGCATAGGCGCAAGCAACAGCGAGTTGCGGACGCCGTGTTGCTTCACCCTGCGCTTTAGCTGTTCCCAATCCCAACGGCCGCTCTTTGGTGTTACACCCCACATATCAAACTGGAA
>JANNPM010000569.1:0-7365 GCA_031400145.1 Chryseolinea sp.
TCTTCGCTCGAAAATTGCATGATCAGCAGATAAGCGGCGTTGGTAAGAAACACAGCGACCATGATGGATAATATTACGAGCAGGAGGAACGCCGGAAGCAAGGTGATACCGTATTTTGATCCCACGACCATTGCCGGCACGAGGGTAAGGCCAATGGCAAGCTGTCCAAGATAAAGTATGATATGCGTCAACCTGGCAGCGAAAAGCGTCCTGCCCTCAATGGGTCTGGGAAGTATAATGGTGTTATCGCTTGTATCAAGGAGTATCGCGGAAAAATCTGTGATGAGAGTCATCGCGATCATTACGATAAGAAAGCTGTAGAAGAGCGCCATGGAAAGCATGAGCGATGCCAAAGCAGCCAGGAAAAGTCCCATAACAGCCCCAAAGAGTCCGTAGATGAATAGTGTTATAAGGAATGCATACCCGGCTTCGTCCGGACTGCTCGTCCGGTAAGAAATAGGTTGTCGCCGGTTATCGGTCTTTAGCTTCACCGTCACGATAGCGATCATCTGTTGGTAATCAACACCAATGATGCGGTAGAGCCACTTAAATGCGCTGACTAGTCCGATTAAAAATCTATCCATAGTTACCTTTCAAGAATGCTAAGAAATTGTCCGGCGGCGGATTCATATGCATGATTTCCGGTAAGATCTGTGAAGATCTTTTCCAGTGATCCTTTGGCATGCTGGTTCAGCTCGTCAAACGTGCCATTGGCAATCATTTCCCCTTCGTTGATGATCATTATGCGATCGGAAATCTTTTCAACAACATCCATAAGGTGAGAGCTGTAGAATATGGTCTTGCCTGATAATTTTAATCGCGTTAAGATTTCTTTTACCAGAATGACAGCATTGGCGTCGAGTCCGGATAAGGGTTCGTCGAGGAACAGAATAGATGGATTATGGATCATTCCGGCGATGAGCAATACTTTTTGCTTCATACCTTTTGAAAATGACGTCATCCTTGTGTTGATATGCGTGGTGAGCTCAAACAAGTCAAGGAGCTCTTTCGACTTTATCTCAATTACTTTGGCATCCATGCCGTACAGCTGGCCAACGAAGTGGAGATACTCCAGCGGGTTAAGGGTATCATACAAAGCAGCGTTTTCAGGGATGTAACCGATGCGACGCTTTACTTCAACTGGTTCCTTTCGGATGTCCATGCCCAGCACCATAGCCTCTCCCTCAAAATCCGGAATGATGCCTGTGAGAATTTTAATGGTTGTGCTCTTTCCTGCTCCGTTGGGGCCGATGTAGCCGATGATCTCACCGGCATTGACGGAGATATTTATGTTTCGAAGTACGTAAACCGAAAACTTCTTCGACAGGTTGTGCGCAACGATGACGGGCTCCATCTTGCAATTATAACGATAAGGAAAGGATTGTTATCCGTGACGTTTGAAATTATTCCTGACGGTTTTCCGGAGCATTGTGGTGACGTGCAACGTTCGAACCGATATCTTTCAATACATGATCGGAAATATTTTCTTTCCCACCTTTTCGTACAGCCGCGCCAGACGGTGTGCGTGGTCGTCGTAGGCGTCTTCAAACAGCTGGGTTGCCCTCTGCTCGCCAACTACAACCGCGCCGCTCAATACCGTAGGTGGAGATCCTGCAGCGGTAAGTAGTCTTGCCACCTCGGCCTTGATGCAATTGATGATGATAGCACCACCAACGGTAGAGCCAGGCGCCACCGGTGTATCAAGACCTTCCACATAAACCATGGCATCTCCTGCTGGCGCACCGGTATCCAGCACCAGGTTAGCAAAGTCGGGCAGCTTTTTGCCGTCAACGTGTTTGCTTCTGCTCTTTTCGGCATGCTCCCGCGTAATGATTGCCACCACTTTAACTCCGCGTTTCTGGAACTGTTCAGCCATCTCTATAGGAACCACGTTGCAGCCGCTGGATGAAATGATAAGGGCGCTGTCTTTCACGTCTGTATCGTAATTGCGCAGTATTCGTTCGGCCAGGCCTGAGGTGTTTTCAAGAAACATTGCCTGACGTTGCCCGTTGGCACCGACAACGAGATTGTGAAACGTTAAGGAAAGCTCTACGATGGGATTGAAGCCCGGGAATGATCCATATCTGGGCCACATTTCTTCTACCATGATCCGGCTGTGACCTGATCCAAAAACATGAACCATCCGCCCGGACATGATAGTTGCGCTGAACCATCGGGCAGCTTCCTCGATCAGGCTTTGCTGCCTGTCAACGACATCTACGAGGTGTCTGCATTTCTGTAGATAGTCGGTTGCCGGTGTCATAACTTTACTTATTATTGACTTTCGAAAATGCGAATCCTGCGGCACCAATCGCTCCTGAAAGCTCAGAAAAACGTGCAAGCTTTATTATAGTCTTTTTGCCACCGGGTCGCCATTCATACAATTGGAGGAAGGCATTCAACGGCTCAAGAAGAGCTTCTTTGGCGCGGGTGATGCCGCCACTCAGGATCACTGCCTCAGGCGACAGCACGTTAATAGTAGAAGCGATGCTCACGGCAAGTTTCTGGACTGATGTAAGCCATACCCAGGAAGCAAGCGGATCCGCCTTCAGATAACCGTCTACCAAAGCATGGGTTGATTGATATTTTCCGTGTGACCGTCGGGAGAGAGATACATTGCCAAATGCTTCCTCAATGCTGCCAACCATGTTTGCAACATCATGTGATGTTTCGGTTGCGTTTATGGTTGTATGCCCTATGTGACCTGCCATTTGAGAGACTCCCTGATAGAGCTCACCATGAATCAATATTCCTCCGCCTATGCCTGTTCCTAACGAAAGAAGAACGGCGTGTTGTATACCTTTTGCAGCTCCAAAGGACGTTTCTGCCATCAACGCCGCGTGGGCATCGTTTAAAACATACACGCGCTCGCCGACCCAGTCCGTCCAATCGAATTTTTCAAGTCCCGGAAGCCTGCCGGGCATAAATGAAATACAACTATTTGTAAGATCAGCCAGGCCGGGTGCTGAAAGTCCGACCGCGTTCACTTCATGCTTCGTATGGACGCGGAACGCACCGATCATTTTTTTGACGACGGCTTTCCAATGCTGGTCATCCTGCTCCTGCGTATCCTGCTTCTCTTCGGCCAGCACAAACCCGTCACTGTTTATCAGAACACCTTTAATATTAGTGCATCCGAGATCTATTCCGATGGCAAGTTTATTGTTCATGGCAAGTTTGCGGCTGTTTTAACGGGCATTTTTTGAAATGACTACTTGTCTCTCCTTTATCCATTCGTATGCCTCCTTGCGGTTAGAAAAAACTCCCAAGTGAACATCGAAATCCTTGAACTTTTGCTCAGCGTCCAGTTTAAAGTTTTCCATCGGATAATCGGCGTAAATGCTGTTACCAAGTATGACGGCATGAATTTTAACTTCACGTTGAGCAAATAGCAAATCCTCCCAAACTTCAACAAGCCAATCCTCCGTCGCTGAGTCAAGTTCTCCCAGCAATGTCGTATCCGCCAGCCATGCCAGCAACGCATAGGTGTGTTTTAGCTTCTTAAACTCGTCCAGCACCTTCAGCAAATTAATCTTGAACTCTTCACCATCCGTTGCCCGTTTCCACCGGTGACGCAATATTGACAATGCATCATCGAGTTCGCAGGTCAGTGTCTCATTATCAAAAATGCTAATGATCATCCCGAAATTTAAACTTTTCCACTACTACTCAGATGACAATCAAAAAAAAATTATGATTGCCAGAATACTGGTGCAAGTCGTGACAATGCACAATCATGGTTCGTACACATATTGCGCGAAACGATTCTCAAACCGGCATGGTGATAGTTAGTTCCGTTAAAGTGGTTAGTTTTGACTTCATATTTATTCCTATGGAACTCATTCGATCCCTGATAGACTTTATTCTGCACATCGACCATCACCTCGTTGAAATTGTGAATGACTATCAGACATGGACTTACCTAATACTGTTTCTCATCATCTTTGCTGAAACAGGGCTGGTCGTCACGCCTTTCCTGCCTGGTGACTCTTTACTTTTCGCAGCCGGAGCCATTATCGCGAAACCTGAGACGCATCTTAGCATCATGCTCATGTGGGTGTTGCTGATGATCGCTGCCGTTCTGGGTGATTTGGTAAATTATCATATTGGCAAATACCTCGGTGTTAAGGCGTTCAGCGGAAAGTATAAATTGCTAAAGGTTGAATACCTCGATAGAACGCAGGCGTTCTACACAAAGCACGGGGGTAAGACTATCATTTATGCAAGGTTCATTCCCATTATCCGGACCTTTGCCCCCTTTGTCGCAGGCATAGGGACTATGACCTACGGAAAGTTTGCCACCTATAATATTGTTGGCGGGGTTGCCTGGGTAACCAGCTTTCTTTTCATTGGATACTTTTTCGGTGGATTGCCAATAATCAAATCTAACTTCACCTATGTGATCTTCGGAATCATTTTTCTTTCCCTGCTTCCACCTATTGTTGAGGTTATACGCCAAAGGAAAAGGAAGTCTTTGTGAACAAACCGACACCGTGATCTACGGGCTAAGGTCGCAAGTGGGATGAAGCTGCGTTTTGAGGAGCATTGCATGAAGCGCATTTCCGGGCTTTAAACCGCCGGGATAGGAGGTCACCCACCCTTTCAGGGCGGGTTGGAATTGTCTACCTTTACCTATTCTGGCGACTGATCAGAAGGCACTTACCAAATGCATAGGGGCCCGCTAACGAGACATAATGCTAAGAGTTTTATTTTGCTGCCTGACGACTTTTTGCAGCTTTCAGCTTCTGGCTCAGAAAAAGTTCGTCACAGACAAGGGAAGGATTGATTTTGTGTCGAACGCGGAACTCGAATTGATCCGCTCTTCGTCCGCCAAATTACAAGGAGCAGTGAATCCCGCCAATAATCAGTTTGCATTTTCAGTTCTCGTGCAATCGTTCCGCGGATTCAATAGCGAGCTCCAGCGCGAGCATTTCAACGAAAAATATCTTGAAAGCGAAAAGTACTCCCGAATGTCCTTTACGGGAAAGATCATTGAACAGGTAGACTATGCAATTGATGGAATCTATGATGTGCGTGCCAAAGGCGAGTTGGATATACATGGACAAAAACAGACACGAATCATCAAAAGTCAAATCACCATTGAACAAGGATCATTAACAATTGAAAGCACCTTTAAGGTGCCGCTGGCTGATCACAATATTTCTATTCCAAGAATAGTCAACCAAAAAATAGCCACGGAAATTGAAGTAACCGTCAAGGCAGCAATGTCACTCCAATAATCATTTATGCATGAAAAAACCGTTAGGCATTACTTTTCTGGTTTTGGTCTTTGTGCGGCTAACTTGCGCGCAGATCCCCTTTTTCCAACACTATAACCTGCTCAAACGTAGCGAGTCAGTACAGGTAAACGTTATCTTTCAGGATAATTTTGGGTTCATGTGGTATGGCACGAACCAGGGTTTGTTCCGATTCGATGGAAGCAACATGAAGCGCTTTGATACTACGGATAGCCTACCCGATAACCATGTTACTGCCATCGGCGAAGATTCATTGGGAAGGATTTGGACAGGTCATCGAAATGGAAAGCTGGCCTTTATCGAGAAAGATAAAGTTGCGGCGTTTGATCCGGAAGAAGGTTCGTCGTCAAACGAAATATCTGATATCCTCTTTGATCACCATGGCAATCTCTGGTTTTCAACGTTGAATGACGGACTCTACTATTTTTCGGATCAACGCCTTTTTCGTCTCGATGAAAAGGAAGGAATGCCGGACCTTTTCGTCTATGATCTTATTGAAGACCGACGGGGCAACATCTGGGCAGGCACAGATGGCGGCGTTGCTATCTGCAGGCTAAAGGATAAAAAAGTTTCCATCCGTGTTCTCGATTACAAGCATGGCCTTCCCGATAACATTGTGAAGAAGATGGTTATGGACAAAAACAATATTATATGGATGGGTACGGAAGATGCGGGCGTCATTTCATATAATCCTGCCACCGGAAAGACGGCGCCATTGGTAAGTTCAGGTTGGAATTTCGGATCCCTGACCGATTTTGTAATTCTAGAAAATCAGTTTTGGATTACTTCCCTCCAGTCAGGTTTAATTGTATACAATACAGTTACGCATCAAAGCAAAGTTTATCCGACCGGAAATGGCTTTGATTTCAAGTCGATAAATAGCCTGATCGCGGATTTTGAGGGTAATGTCTGGATCGGATCGAAATCAGGCGTCACCCGCACCCTGGGCGACAAGGTTGACTACGTAGAATCTTTTTATCCCTTCAAGAACACGAATGTATTGGCTGTCACAATTGATAAAGAAAATAATCTCTGGTTTTCCACTGGCGATGGCTTATTTAAACAGAAGATTGACGAGTCAGGTGGAACAACCCTAGAACGACCGTTGCTATTTTCACCCTATCAAAAATTTACGGCTATCAGTTTGTACACCGATTCCGAAGGCTTTGTTTGGGCTGGTTTGTATGGCGAAGGCGTGGTGCGTATTGATCCCCAGGGACGAAAGCGCTATTTCAACAAAGAACTCAGAAATGGAAATGTGCTCAGTATTACGGGCCGTGGTAACACAGTATGGTTGGCAACACTCGGCGGGGGGACGAGGATAACAAGCACCGGAGGGGACATTGAGATCGAAAACTTCGGAAGAGGCGAGGGCCTGGTTTCTGATTACATATACCAGGTGTTTATGGATTCGCAGGGGCGAGTTTGGTTTGCAACGGATGGCAGGGGAGCTGGTATGCTCGACAGCAAAGGATTTCATCATTTTGAAAAAGGACTGACATCGAAAGTGGTTTATGGATTTGCTGAAGACCGTAACCATACCCTATGGATCAACGTGCAGGGTGAAGGCTTATATAAGTTTGATGGCAAAGGTTTCCAGCCGATGGTCACAGAAACACCCTTGCGCGATAATAACGTCAATTGTTTCTCTGCCGACAAATTCGGTAATCTCATTATTATGCATGACCTGGGAATCGACATCTATGACGCAGGCCGCAACAAGATTCGCTACCTCGGAGACGAAGTGGGAATAGGTAATAAGAGGCCAAATCTTAATGCACTCAGCACGGACGCGATAGGGCGCATCTATGTGGGCACCGACAAGGGCATTGTGCGTTATGCCGATCTGACCAACAAGCTGCCGCCAACACCGAAACCGTTCATTCAGTCCATGAGCGTTTCAGACAAACCCGTGGATATTTCTTCCAAGCTCTCCTTTTCCTATGACGAGAATAATATCAACTTTCAATACCTCGGATTCTGGTATCAGAATCCATCAAACCTGAATTTTCTGTACAAGCTCGAGAACTATGATCGGGATTGGATCGAAAGCCATAACCGTTCAGAAATTTATTCCAGCCTCCCGCCGGGAGACTATACATTCAGA
>JANNPM010000012.1:0-3255 GCA_031400145.1 Chryseolinea sp.
ACATGCGCAAAGGCGTAGATGGTTTGTGTGGTTTGGTACGCAATGAACTGGGCAAGGATCCTATGAACGGAGAGATATATGTATTCTTTTGTCGGGCACGCCGGCGCGTGAAATTACTCATAACATTGAAAGGAGCTTATCCACGTCCTTTCATTCGTGGCACACCTCTGCGGAGACAGAGAGCTGTAACCGCCGTGTGTTTCCACGCCGACTAACCGATAGCGTTTATTTCTTTTGAAACGCGGTTTCCTGCCTCAAGCGCTTCATACATCCCGCCAAGAGAAGTGGCAAAATGTATACGTCCTTCCACGGTATTTACGAATGGTTCAATGCCGGTAATCTGTCCTGGTTTGAACCAGACCCACCCCCCCTTCGACCATTCTTCTTCGTCCCAGAAAAGAGAGGTAGCTTTTTGCAACTGGGCAGGCAGTTGTGGGAAGAATTTTTTTCCCGCCTCAACGGCAAACTTTATTCGCTCTTCTCTCCCCAGGGATCCGAATTGTCTCGCCTGCGAGCCAGTAATAAACGCCTCAAGTATTCCCTGATCTCCTGACAATAGCGGATTGGACTCATAAAAAGCCAACCTTGGTGAATCGGAGTATGCGTCGCCTGAAAGACCATCTTTGATCCAGTATTTCTCCTTCGTTTGAAGAAAGACCCGCCCCACCGATGTATAGGCAAGCTCATTAACCGCCTTTTGCTTGGGCGGCGAGAAGGAGGGGAAAACTTCGAGGCTTTTAAGAACGGTGAACGGTATGGCTGCGACCAGATAATCCCCTTTCAGATAAACGTCTTTGCCCTTGTCAGTGTACAAGACCGATACGGCGTCCGCACTTTGTTCGATTCTCTTTACCGGTGTATTATAATGGAGCTCGTTTTTTAACCGATCCGCAAAAGCCTTTGGCAGCAGGTCGTTGCCGCCCTGTATTCCATAGGATCCCCCTCCGCCCCCAGAAAGGGCAGCAGCAGATTTCAGCAGTCCGAGGAGGGAAAAACCATTTTCCTCTCCGATTATGTCCATAGAACCCGGCAGATCCATCAACGCCTGTACCTCTTTCGAAGCGCCATTTTGTTGCATAAACGCACTAAAGGAAAGGTTATCATATTTCGTCAACGAATCGGGTGTAACGTCTTTTGAAAGTCCTGCAGCAGACGTCTTTAATAAAGGCGCAATATATTGGAACATTATTTCGTCCTGCCCCTTCCCCTTATATTCTTCGCCAAGATCATAGGGTAGTTGGGGAGGTACATTGGCTTTTGCTCTCACCAATTGTCCCCGGACATAATAGAGGCTTTCATTTTTGGAAGAGGGAATGGACTGCAAGGTCAGGTTGAATAACGCAGCATAATTTTTCAGCAAGGGTATGTCACCACCAAAAGCTATGCCACCGCCCTCCGTATACAAACCCGTTGAAAACGGCTCGCGCAAAGTAAACACTTTACCACCGGGCCGATTACGCGCTTCCAAAATCGTAACCTGGTGGCCGGTTTTTTTCAGTTCGTATCCCGCCGAAAGACCAGCTAAACCGGCGCCGATAATGATCACTCTTTTGGGGATACCCTGAAAGTCGCCGGAAAGAGGTAGGGAAAAAAGACGCGTTAAAGGGCTGAGACCCACCGCCGCACCTGACATAGACAGGCGGCTTAAAAATTCTCTTCGTTTAAGAAATTTATTCATAAGCAGTATTTAACAGCAAGGCCCAATCGCTTCTTTATACTATATATTTGGGTAATACTACAATACAATATAACGATTACTTTGGCAAAGATTTCATCTTTTTTAAATGCCTCTTCGCCTCAGCTAATTTTTTAGGCGCTAATGCCTTCGTCTTTTCCGGATGTAGCGTTAGGTCAAACTCTTCCATCCGTTTTGTTAATTGTGCTTGAAATTGCTCCGTCTCTTCTTTGCTACTTTGCTACTACCGTGTATGACGATGTCATCCGCATACCGCTCAAATGGGTTATGCGAATAATTCTCCTCTATCCACTAGTCAAAGGCATGGTGCAGGTACAGGTTGGCCAGCAAGGGACTGATTTGCACGTACCTAATTGCTTATTACAAAATAGTCGAAATGATCCGAAATCGAATTAGAGTGTTCGTCAGCTAACAGCTCGAGCGTTTCTGTATTAGTTGGCCTAAACTTGACAATAAGTTTTGGCTTGTTATAATATTTTCATTCTCTTCGTAAAAATCCTGGCTATCAAGTCTAATTCTATCGCGATTCATGGACTTAAAGGCTGTCGAAAAGGAACTCTTTCCGAATCCATTTGGAGCAATTAATAAACTAGGCTTATTAGGCAAAATATCCAGTTCAAATATATTTTTGTTCGCACCATTTCCAATGCCCTTGATGTTTTCAAGCTCAAATGACTTTTAATCATAGAATGTGGATTTAATTGAGCTTCCACGTGGGCTAGTGATCGAGTGGATCGGGGGGGTCAGGGAATCGTTACTAAAGTAAACAAAATTTGGTAAGGGGCAATACCCTCACTTTTGAGGATCAGGGTTCGGTGCTTCATTCACTCTGTTCGTATTTTATATCAGTCAGGTCAGGTTACTTTTTTAGACTCTTTAGCATTCAATTTTCAAGCTATCGCAATAATTTAAATGACCCGAAACACCCTTTCCATTATTATTTTCTGTGTCCTTTCAACGTCATTTTCTTGTAGTTCAGATGACGATAATCAAAATAAGGTGTGCAAACCTATTGGGTTTTATTCCGAAACCGATGGGGACTCGTTGACATTTGGTCGGGACGCCGCTGGATTGCTCCGAACTGTTGATTGGTATGATAATGAATTTCGTTATGAGTTTACTTATGACAATAATAAACAAATGACATCCGTCTTGGCTAAAACTGTTTCGGCAATATTCTCAGGCACCAGTTGATACCGGCAAAACGTGACAGAAGCAGACGCGCGCCCTGACGACACGGTTCGCAGCGCTGTTACGTAACCAAAGAGGTTAGCTAACGGAACCTCAGCATCGAGCCACTGCGCGTTGGCTTTCATGCCTATTTCGCGAAATGATACCACGCCTTCTACCAAATCACACGTCACTTTCATTCATGCAAAGCCAGCAATCAGAAATTGTTTCATGCCCTTGAGGTTGGTGAAGAATACGCTAAGGTGAATGTTAAGGTGGAAGAGTCAATAGACAAGGTCCATGAAGTCGGTAGGATGTGGTTAGACCAACCTCGCAAGTATGAAAGGAAGACCCTTGAAGAATTATGAGGGCTACTCTATTTTCAGATG
>JANNPM010000018.1:0-7003 GCA_031400145.1 Chryseolinea sp.
GCCGGTGAAGCGGAAGCGCCCGAGAAAATCACGCAGCTCATTAGCAAGGCCGACACGATCTTTTGCCTTGACTTTTCCAGTCTCAATCGCATCAATGAGCTTGGCGATCTCGTGAGAAAGTCGGCCGCCACCAAAGTGCTGGTCGATCATCACCTGGAGCCTGAGCAATTTGCTGATTTTCAGCAATGGGACAATTCAGCAGCATCGACCGCAGAACTAGTCTACCAGCTTATTGTTGAACTAGGGGACAAAAGCATGATTGAAGAATCAATGGCTGACTGTCTGTATGCCGGAATTATGACCGATACCGGAGGATTCAGGCATTCAAACACGAATTATAAAGTATTCAGGATTGCTTCTGAGCTCGTTGAGCTTGGCGCCAACCCTTACAGAGTCTCCAAGCTCATTTATGATACGAATACGATCGAGAGACTGCGGCTGATGGGCTACGTGCTAAGCGAAAAATTGCAGGTTTTGCCTGAGTATCAAACTGCTTATATTGCCCTGACGGCAGAGGAATTAATGCGTTTCAGTTCGCAAACAGGTGATACCGAGGGCTTGGTTAATTATGGGCTATCCATCAGAGGCGTAAAGCTGTCTGTGCTCATCTCGGACCGGAAGGAAAATATCAGGCTTTCCATGCGCTCGTTGGGGAATTTTTCTGTGAATGAGATGGCCAGGGCACATTTCTCAGGAGGCGGTCATCACAATGCGGCCGGCGGCCAAACCAACTTAACGCTCGACCAGACCGTATCAAAGTTTCTTAGCCTTTTGCCTGAATATAAGGAGCAACTGACGACGGATTAAACTTTTAACCTTACGACCATTTTAAACTATTAACTGTCTAACATAAATTATCATGAACAAAATTTTGCTTGTACTGATCGGATTGGCGCTTATTTGTTTCGGCTGTGCTAAAAAAGAGAAAGAAACCGCTGACGGTTTCAAATATACCGTGCTTGAAGCGGGAGACGGGGTTCTGCCTAAAAGTCAGGAGGTACTTGTTTTTCACTATGTATTAAAAGATTCAAAGGATTCTGTTTGGAATGATACCTATACCCAGGGAATGCCCGCTGCCGTTCCCATCGGGGATAGCGTGGCTATGGCAAATGAAAAAGGAATCGTTCAAATGTTCAGGATGCTTTCGAAGGGCGATAGCGTAAGGGCCAGCATGCCGATAACAAAATTTTTTCTGGAGATTGGTGGTGGTCCGGCGCCCTTCAAAATCGACACTACGCTCACCATGTCCTACCTCATTCGTGTAACGGATATTATGACCACCGCAAAGTTTCAGGAGTATCGGGTGGCTTTAATACAAGGGCTTCAAAATAAACAGAAAATCAAGGATGCAGACTTAATCAATAAGTATCTCAGTGAGAAGCACATCACTGCGAAAACGGATACCAGCGGTGTTGCCTATGTTATTCATGAGAGCAAAGGCGGGCCGAAGCCGACTGTTGATAACTGTGTTGAGGTAAGTTATAAAGGTTCATTGATGGAGGATGGTAAAACGTTTGACCAGGCACCACAGATGGCATTCCCTCTGAATCGCGTGATCCCGGGCTGGCAAAGAGCAGTTCCCTTGCTTGGTGTTGGCGATTCGGCCACGTTTTATATTCCGTCCGGTTTGGCCTATGGTCCCCAGGGGCAGCCTGGCACTATTCCCCCCAACGCAATTCTGGTTTTCGATGTCACGTTGCTCGGCATCGGCAATGGTTTCGATCAGAATACGGGTAAGTGTAATTAAATCTATATGAAAAGGAATTTTGTTGTTTGTGTGTTGATCTCTTTCTCATTCAGTTTGTGGTCGTGTCTTGACGATGATGAAACTGGCGACGCGCAGAATTTACTCAATGAGCAGACTGCCGCTATTGACGCATACCTCGCGGCCGAGGGCCTTGATGCAGTAAAAGACATTAATGGTATCCGGATGGTAATTTACAAACTAGGCACGGGCTTTCCTGCCAAAGCAAGCAGCACTGTCGACGTGGATTTTGTAGGAAGGCTCCTTGACGACAATACTATCTTTGATCAGGGAACCTGGACCGAGAGTGTTTCCGGTCTTATCGACGGCTGCCAAATTGCGCTTATAACACTTCCAGAAGGATCAAATGCCACTGTATTCATCCCTTCGTATTGGGGATATGGGTCGACAGGACAGGGTCAGGTACCGGGAGATGCCATTCTGAAGTTCGACCTTGAGTTTAACAACATCACCCGCACTTCCGCTGAGTTGCAGCGGCTTGCATCAGACACAGTGGCTATTGACAGCTACCTTGCGTCGAAAAGTATAGTTGCTGAGAAGGACTCGACAGGATTAAGATATGTCATCACAACGGCAGGTAATGGAGCAACCCCAGGCCTATACGACAAGATCAGCTATCATGTTATTTACAAGTTGCTAACCGATGATACAAACCCAGTTGCCGAGTTTAACTTCGAGCCAAATTCAAGTACTGACAATCGCGTGGTGGATCAGTCTGCGGATGGACTCAAGCAGGGTTTACAGTTATTGCGAGAAGGAGGGAAAGCAACATTTTATCTGCCCTCTATTCTCGGATTTGGATCAAATGGTGCCGAGGATAATAACAATCGAACCATTATTCCCACCAATGCGAACATTATCGTGGAGGTGGAACTTGATGATATCGCAGCCCCTTGAAAATCTGTTTTGCCACCAATAATGAACATAAGCTTGAAGAAGTGCGCCATGCCGTGGCCAGCACGGATATTCAAATCCTGAGCTTATCGGACATTCACTGCGTTGACGAACTCCCGGAAACCCGTGAAACGCTGGAAGGTAATTCTCTTCAAAAAGCGTCATACTTGTACGAGACTTACAAGCTTCCATGCTTCGCGGACGACACTGGCCTGGAGGTCGAGGCTTTGGATGGTGCACCAGGGGTATACTCTGCCCGTTATGCCGGAAATCACCGGAACAGCAATGATAACATTGCTTTGCTCCTGAAAAATATGGCAGATAAGAAAAACAGAAACGCCAGGTTCCGTACAGTTATTGCCTTGCTGGGCATTGAGGCAGAGCCTGCATATTTTGAGGGCGCGATTGATGGAATGATCACCAGGAATAAAAAAGGCGAGCACGGGTTTGGCTACGATCCGGTGTTCGTACCGGTGAATCATGACAGGACCTTTGCAGAAATGAGCATCTTTGAAAAAAACCAACTTAGTCATCGTGCCATCGCAGTAGCCCGGCTGGTTCAATATCTCAATAAACTTCCTTAATCTGAGCTTGGACGCCACGATCATTTGCCGGACCCGGCAGAAGCTTTGAGCCCTTAACGAAGTATTGTAATTTGATTGCTGCATATGCAAACACCTTACACCATTGGCATCACAGGCGGAAGCGGCGCTGGCAAAACCTTCTTCATTAAAGAGCTCGGTACGCACTTTCGTCCTGAGGATATCTGCCTGATTTCACAGGACCATTATTACAAGCCCCGCGAAGTGCAGCTTTCTGACGAGCGCGGGGTGAAGAACTTCGATCTGCCCGGCGCTATAGAGCATGAAAAGCTTGCCGCCGACATTGCAACATTAAAGCGCGGTGAAACGATCGTTAAGTCGGAGTATCTGTTCAACAATCCTAAGGCCATGCCGCGTATTTTGGAACTCAGGCCAGCTCCTGTTCTGATTGTGGAAGGTCATTTTGTACAATACTTTCCGGAAGTTAGGAAGGAACTTGACCTGAAGATTTTTATTGAGGCGCGGGATTATGTGAAGCTCAGCCGTCGTATCAAACGCGACAACGATGAGCGCGGATATGATCTGGAAGATGTGTTATATCGTTATCAGTATCACGTGATGCCAATATATGAATCCTTGATAAAGCCGCTGAAGCATGATGCTGATCTTATCATTCCGAACAATCATCACTTCAAGCATGCGCTTAGGATTATTGTTCTTGCGTTGAAGGGGCATTTGAGAGATTTGGAGGGTTAATGTGGCACCACGGCATTAACCGCAGAGACATGGAGGCGAAGGAAATAACCGATACATTTGAGATCATCCCGGCGAATGGTAATACAACTACAACCTTTACATTTGCCACTACAACGTCAACGCTTCTATGACCTACCCTCTTTTGTTCCACAACGAACTGGACTTCAAGCACCTCGATAAAAATTATTCCAAAACCATTAAACAATTGCAGGCGGGCGACTTTAACAGTGCCGATGTGCGCAAGATGAGCACTCATGGATTTTACCGCGCCAAGCTAAATGCGAAAGACAGGCTGCTGTTTACTCCTGTAAAACACAACGGCCAGACGTACCTGCTTTTGTTGGAGTATATTAAAGACCACAATTATGCCCACAGTCGTTTTTTGCGTGGCGCATCGCTGCCTCCAGACGACCAATTGCTGCCCGTGCCCGATGCAAACTTAACAGCTGTTAATCCGATTCAAAAACTCGCGTACCTCAACCCCGGAACCCCAACCGTGCATGTACTCAACAAATTTATTTCGTTTGATGAGATACAAGCTTCGGTGATGGCATTGCAGCCACCGCTGATTATTATTGGCTCCGCGGGTAGCGGGAAGACGGCGCTGGTATTAGAAAAACTAAAGCCGCTCCCCGGGCGCATCGCCTACATTTCGCTGTCAAAATTTTTGGTAGAGAGTGCCGCTCGAATGTATTATGCCCAGGGCTACGAAAATGAAAACCAGGAGGTAGAATTTTTATCGCTTACCGATTACCTGGCGGGTTGGATGAAACCCGAAGGCAAAGAGATTCACTTCCGCCCGTTTGAGCAGTGGTTTAGCCGCCATGCACAAGCATTGAAAATAAATGAACCGTATCGTGTTTTTGAAGAATTCAAAGGCGTTATCACCGGCTCGCTTGTGCATGCGGCCTGGTTGTCGGAGCATGAATACCTTTCGATAGGCGTGAAGCAATCTATTTTTTCGGCACCCGAACGCGAGAAACTATATCCGCTTTTTCAAAAATACCGTGCATGGATGGCTGAAAATAATTGGTACGACAGCAACCTTTTTGCCTTTCAGTGCCTTGAGAAAATCGTCCCGTGCTATCAATACCTGGTGGTAGATGAAGTGCAGGACATCACCAACATTCAACTGAAAAGTATTCTGCAATCGCTCACCTGCAAAACCAACTTCATACTCACGGGCGATAGCAACCAAATCGTGCATCCAAATTTTTTCTCCTGGTCAAAAGTAAAAAGTTATTTTTATGAATCTGGCGATGGCGGTGGCAGGATTGAAATACTGCGAACCAACTACCGCAACAGCTTGCAGGTGGTAGACCTCAGCAACCGGCTGCTCAAGATCAAGAATACCCGCTTTGGTTCCATCGACAGAGAGAGCAACTACCTCATCGATACCATCAGCGATAACAAGGGCCAAGTGCTGCTCTACCCTAATGATGAGAAAATGAAAAACGAACTCAGCCGCAGAACGCAGGACAGTAAGGACTTTGCCGTGATTGTGCCTGATACCGCATATAAGGAGCAGGTGTCTAAAAATTTCAAAACACCTCTCATCTTTAGTATACAGGAAGCAAAAGGACTGGAATATGAAAATGTGATTTTGGCCAATTTCATCTCCAATCATACAGATGAGTTTACCGAAATTATCCGCGATGTTAAAGCTGAAGATCTGACTCGAACAGAAGTGCAGTATAATCGCGCATCAAACAAGCATGACAAGGATGCAGAAATCTATAAGTTTTATATCAACTCTTTTTATGTGGCCATTACGCGGGCCATCAGAAATATTTATTTATTCGAAAGCAACATCAACCACCCGATACTGGAGCTGCTGCAACTGAAGGAAACAAAAAAAGAAATACAAGTAACGCAGGTGGCCTCTACCCGGGAAGAGTGGCTGGAAGAGGCACGAAAGCTGAAGGAGCAAGGCAAGTTTGAACAGGCCGAGCAGATACTGGCCAAATACCTGGGGTATGAATATCTGAGTGCCGAACGATTGGAATTAATCCTGCAAATGGCCTTGGACCCGGCCAAAAAAGAACACGAAGTAAAAAAAGAACGCAAACAATTATTTGAATACGCCATCCATCATCAGCGGTTTGATTGGATAGACCAACTGGCCAGGCTGCAACTGCAGCGTGCAGTGGTATATATGAAGGAAGTGCGGCAACATCGAAAAGACTATGCTAAAAACGTACGGCTGGGTCGTATACAGGAAGCTTTGGCAACTGTAAAAAAATTTGGTGTTGATTTTACCGATGACGAAGGTGCTACCGGGTTGATGCGCGCACTTATGCACGATCAAAAAGCAATGGCCGCAGAATTGTTAGCCAAAGGCTGCTCTATACTGCACAGAGACCACAAAGAAAATACGGCCGCGGTCTATTTGTTGCAAGGCTACCAGAAGCGTGTGGTTCACAAACATCATCAGGTTACGAGCTTAGAGACACTAAAAACACATTGGTACACCACGCGTCCCACCGTGACCAAATACGAAATAGCAGGCAGGCGCTATCAGCTAAACGGCCATAGCATGGTCTATTATCTGGTCATCTTTATTCAGGCCATGCACGAGTCACAGCATAACAAAGTTGAATTCAAAAGCATAAATGGCGATGGCAAGAGCAAAATTTTGGGAGCCTTTGCCGTGACTGATTTTTTGGTGCTGGCAGAAAAAATGCCCGAAGAAATACTTCCGGACTATCGTAAGAAACGGACCTACATCAACAGCGTATTAGCTACTCACGAAATCAGTCAGCAGGAAAAGCCGTATTGTAAACTTTTATTCAGGCGTGTGCAGCGAGGCTGGTATGTACTCAACCCTGATGTTAAATGGTTGTTGGAAGGGTGAGGCGATGATAAATTTATGGCAATCGATAGCGATTTGCTGCGGTTAAAATCGAAAAGCCCATGCGATTGAACTTCTGCCACGGCCAGCACCTCTTTGGGTGGTATGCTGTTACAGGGTGTTTTTTGGGATTTGGGTAAAAAAAAGGCCACGGTGTTACGCGTGGCTTTTTGATAAAGATAGGCAACGACTTAC
>JANNPM010000049.1:0-12684 GCA_031400145.1 Chryseolinea sp.
CCGGCTGCTTGATGGATAGGTCGCAAGAAACTTTTCAAACTCGGCGATCGCCTGGTCGGGCTTGCCGGCATCATAAGATATCTTGGCAAATTGAAATGAGCTCTCTTCAGCAATCTTTTTATCCTTAGGATTATTCTTCGCGTAGTTAAAGGAATTGAGCGCATAGGGCTTGTTGCCTTGTTTTAAATAGAGTATACCGAGGTAATAGGAGGCATAATAACTGACAGTGTCCCTCGCCGCCGCCGCTCGTTCAAGGTATTCGATACCTTTCTCTGTATTGCCGTTGGAATAGTTTGCATAACCAGCCCTGAACAGCAGCGCGGTTTCTGCCTTTGCAGTGTTGTCAAGATACTTTTGATATGAGTCGAGAGCATTCTTGTAATCCCCTTTAAAGTACTGTGCCTCCGCCACGAGCATCGCTATCTCATTGGCATTGGAAAGATCAGAACGTGCTCGCAATACATTAGCGTAGTCCAGAACCTTATCAAACGCGCCCTGCTTGTAATATATGTTAATGATGAGGTAGGGCACGATTTTGCTATACGCCGCACTGGCTTCCGCCTTCTTAAGATCGAATAACGCTTCGTCGAAAGCTCCTTTTGAATATTCAATGAAGCCGGCGTAATAATTGGCCGCCGGGCTGTAAGCAGTGCTTTGCCTTTTAACAAAGTTAAATTGTTCAAGGGCTTCAGTCAGCTTCTTTTGATTAAAATAACTGTAGCCCCATTTAAAATGTCCCTGACCTTGCTGATCAGGCGTGAGGGCAGGGAAGTCAACTTTTTTGAAATAGGCTGATGCCTTTGCATAGTTCAACTCTGCATAAAAAAAATTGGCGAGGTCGTAATAAGCTGTCGCTGCTTTAGGATTTGAGGGATTGTGATCAATGAAATCATCAATGAGTTTCTCCCCATCTCTATGACCTAAACTTAACGCGCTGAAAGCAACATAGTATTCAGCCTCACCGCGCCGGGAATCAGTTGGGGAGGCGGCATCGAGAAAATCAGCGAACTGTTGTCGCGCCGCACCATAGTTAGCGTGGTTGACAAGTTCAATCCCACGGTTATAAAGTTTCTCGACCGTGTTCTGAGACAATTGATCCTGTGCGGAGGTTGAATGAGCTATAAATATGAAAGAGCAAAAGGTTATGAACCTGTACATTGCGTTTGGTCTGAGTGAAGAAGTAGAACAGTGTTCCAACAAAGAATGCGAAAAGGAACTATAAACAAGTTGAAAAAATAATGCTTGTTACTATGAACAAGACTTACGGGAGCTAAAGGTAATGCGGTTGGAGTGAATTGTCCAAATTTGTTTTTGTAATTAAGCGGAGGCGTTAATTCATTAAGCGCCACACAAGTTCGCGCAGGACTTCGCCTTCCTGCATAGAACCGGCATTCACACCTTTAAGTTTAAGGTCGGCGTCTTTCAAAAAAGTTATGCTGGCAATGATCTTATCCGGTCCAAACCGATTTGAAGCCAAAGTATAATCACGCATAGCGTAAGGGCTCACTTTCAGGTCACTAGCTATATCTTTATCATTCTTACCTGCAATACCGGACACCATCAGTGTCTTACTGAAGAATGAAAAAAGAAATGCCACTGCAGGGATTGCAGGATTTTTTTTCGCATTGCTTTCGAAGTGATTTACGATCTTGGCTGCAAGAACTTTATCTCCGTTGATAATGGCTCTTTGAAGTTCAAATACATTGTAATCTTTGCTTACTCCTACCTGATTCATCACCATAGCGGCCGTTATTTCCTCTCCTGAATGGAGTGATATAATCAGCTTATCTATCTCATTCGCCAGTCTGTGAAGGTCATTTCCCACGAACTCACACAGCGCGCGGATAGCCTGATCTTCTATAACTATTTTCTTTTCGGCAGCATATTCGTTTACAAAATCCGGGAGCTGATTTTCATAAAGTTTCTTGGTGGTCAGCGTCACCACATGCTGATCGATTTTCCTACCAAGCTCCTTTCGTTTGTCGAGGGTTTTGTGCTTATGACAAAAAACAAGCACCGTGCTCGGAACTTTTTTTGTAAAGTAGTCCAGTAACAACTGTGCACCGATATCCTTATTGAGATCCTGTATTTCCTGCGCCTCCTTTACGAGCACTACCTGGCGCTCTGCCATCATCGGGAATCGTCGTGCGTGGGTGAGGATCGTGGCAACAGATACATCCTTTCCGTAAAGCACCACCTGATTGAATCCCTTTTCAGCTGCCGTCAATGCATGTTGTCCGATGTAATCGGAAAGGAGATCGATGTAGTATGGTTCTTCTCCCTGTAAAAAATACACCGGAGCATATTTGTTATTGCGCAGATCGGTCAGTATCTTTTTAACGTTGGCATCCATATCAGCTCACATTCTTTTTACTGCTAAAGGTAATCGCCGAACCGACACCCACCAAGGCGCCTGCGAAGTGTGATTCCCACGAAACCCTTGGATCGGTTGGAAGAACGCCATAAAAAACGCCTCCATAAAGTATGATGACCACCAGTGATATGAATATGGACATGAAATCACGTCGGAAAAACCCAAAGAAAATGAGAAAGAAGGCAATGGCATACACTACACCGCTGGCACCGATGTGATTTGCAGGTCGTGCAAATAACCATACAAGGATATTGGTCCAGAAGTAAGCGCGGAAGAATACCTGACCGCCAATCTGTCCATAAAAAAAGAACAGGACGGCACCAAGAAAAAGCATCGGAATTGTATTTGAGATCAGGTGCAGGACATCACCGTGAATGAGCGGTGCGGTGAGGATGCCAATCAATCCTTGGAAAGTCCGGGGTAAAATTCCGAATAAGCTCAGGGGGAACCCTAAAAGAATTTCAAGATAGAACGCGGCCCACATCAGGAATACCAACCTGAACGGAACGATCGAAGTGCCAAATACCGTAGAATCAGATGCCATAAATATCCGGTGCAAATATGAAAATTACCAGATAATCAATAGCATGTATAGATTGAAAACAGGTGTTAAAGTTTTGATGGATCAGCGATCATCGAAAGCGCCAGATATTTTGCTTCTTCATCGGTGACGGTGTTTATTCCCAGAATTCCGCCCGACGATGAAGCGATCTTTGCAGCCAGCTCTTTTAGCATCTGATAAACCATCGCACAAAACCTGGGATCCATTTTTTTCCAAACATGATTCAGCTGGCTCAGCTCTTGCATGATAATTGGATTGCGTTGTTGAAATTCCTGAGGGTAGACCTGAATCAATATCTTGAGCTTGTCCTCGAAATCCTGCGATATCTCACGCAGGTAATCGGCCAGCGCCTCTTTGCTTTTCTTTTGTGTGTGAGCAATCGCTTCTCTGATCTCTTTCTTATGAATAGTACCATCGGCGCCGGCAACAAGAATGCAAACCAGCACGGGAGCTTTCAGCATGAGTTCTATTTCCGTACTGTTAAGCTTGTAAAACTCTCTGATCATATTCCGGCCGTTGTTATGCTGGCCAACGTAGCCGCAATCTAACGGGTTTTTCAGGCTTTTCTTTTTGCTAATTGGCCCAGTTTATTTCCAATGGCATATATTGCCTCGATTTGAAGTTTTTTAACCGCAATTATTGAATAGCATTGGCCTCAAATCAACCCTAACCCTTGTCGTAGCGCCATGTACGAAAAAGACCCTGTAAAGATTTTCGTCGTAGAAGATGACCCCGCGTATACAAAGTTTCTGAAGTATGTTTTGGGCCTTAACCCCGATTATGAAGTAGAGTACTATAACACCGCGAAAGATTGCCTTTCCAACCTGTACAAAAATCCGGCAATAATTACACTCGACTATTCTTTGCCGGATATGCCTGGCGAAAAGGTACTGAATCAGATCCGAAGTCAGGATGCAAACATCAACGTAATTATCGTTTCAGCGCAGGAAAAGATTCATACCGCCGTCGAGCTGTTGAAATCCGGAGCGTACGATTACATCACCAAGGATGAAGATACTAAAGAGCGGCTGCTGAACTCGATCAACAACGCCCGGAACAAGACTTCCCTCATCAAGGAGATCGATCACCTGAAAAAGGAGATCTCTGAAAAATATGAATTCGAGAAAAGCATTATTGGTACAAGTCCGGCAATAAAGAAAACATTTGCATTATTGGAGAAGGCAGTACAGACCAACATCTCTGTAAGCATATCGGGCGAGACTGGTACTGGAAAAGAACTTGTTGCAAAAGCCATACATTATAATTCAAAAAGAAAGAACAAGCCCTTTGTTGCCGTCAATATTGCGGCCATACCGCGTGAACTGATTGAAAGCGAACTCTTCGGTCACGAAAAGGGTGCGTTTACCGGTGCAGTTACAAGGCGTATCGGCAAGTTTGAAGAATCAGAAGGAGGATCAATCTTCCTGGATGAGATTGGAGAAATGGACCTCAGTCTTCAGGCGAAGCTGCTGCGTGTTTTGCAAGAGCGGGAGGTAACCCGTATCGGTGGCAATCAAATAATCAAACTGGATGTCCGTATCATTGCAGCAACGCATAAAGACCTTGCCGAAGAAGTAAAAGGCGGAAGATTCAGAGAGGATTTGTATTATAGATTGCTTGGACTACCGATTCATCTTCCTCCGCTGCGCGAACGCGGCAATGATGTCCTGGTTATTGCCAAGCATTTCCTTGATGGATTTGCGCAGGAAAATCAGCTTAGAAAATTCAAGCTTTCATCCGAAGCGCAGGAAAAAATAATGCAGTATCCTTTCCCCGGGAATATCAGGGAATTGAAATCCATCATAGAGTTGTCGGCAGTAATGGCTGAAGACCAGGAGATACGTCCCCAGGATGTTAGCTTTAACAGCACAGCCAGGATGGAATCTTTCCTGTACCAGGAGATGACCATGCAGGAGTTTATGTATCGCATAATTCGTCATTTTCTCAATAAGTATGACGACAATGTTCTGGAAGTGTCAAAGAGACTTGATATAGGCAAATCCTCCCTCTACCGATACCTTAAAGAGATGGAAGAAGCCGGAATCTAAATACGCATGCGTCTTCAACAATATGTAAAGAAGGGTTCATTCTACAAAGCCGTGGTGGAAGATGGATCCGACATCATCTTTGTAGTGGATTACACGGGAAATATCCATTATCACAATACCTCCGTCCACGAAACATTGGGTTACAGGGCAAAGAGCCTCCTGGGTAAAAATTTCTTTGACTACATCCGTCTGGAAACAGTTCTGGACCTCAAGAAAAAGTTTACGCTCAGCCAGAAGCGGGCATTCACCGAAAATGTAGAGTTTCAGTTTCTCTGCAAGGATGGTACGTTCCGCTTCCTGGAGTTTAATGCGATCAACCTTAAGCATAAAGAGGGCTTTGAAGGATTTATCCTGGACTGCCGGGACATCGCGCAGCGCAAAGAAAATGAAGCTGAACTTGTAAGGCTTCAAAAAGCGAAGGAGCAGTTTCTTGCCAACATGAGTCATGAGATACGCACACCAATTAACGGCATCGTGGGTATGGCAAACTTATTGGGTCAGAATCCCAGTCCTGTCGAGCGGGAAACCTACCTAAGTGCCATAAAACATTCCGCTGAAAACCTTACGGTGATTATCAATGATATTCTCGATCTGGCTGCGATCGAGTCAGGCAAGCTGAAGTTCGAAAAGATAGGATTTAACCTTCGTGATATATTGCCGTCGCTGATCAGCACCTTTACTTACCAGGCCCGCGAGAAGCGAATCCTGGTGGAATATCAGATCGATGATAATCTAAACAAGATCTTACTTGGCGACCCTGTTAGACTGAATCAAATCCTTATCAATCTGATAAGCAATGCGGTCAAATTCACGCACACAGGATCCATCAAAGTACTCTGCAAGGCGGAGCGTGAGCAAAAGGGTATGTGCTGGGTACGAATCGAGGTGGTGGATACGGGTGTCGGCATACCAGAGGAAAAGCTCAACACGATTTTTGAAAGCTTCAGCCAGGCAGACGCCAGCGTTACCCGAAAGTATGGCGGTACAGGGCTGGGATTAACCATCGTGAAACAACTGGTAGAATTGCAAAAAGGAAGCATCACCGTGGAGAGCAAGGAACACGTGGGATCGAGCTTCATCGTGCTTATCCCTTTTTCCATTGGGAAGCCCAGCGCAATTTCTTCTCCAAAAAATGCGAAGGCCCTGAAAAATGCCCACGCGTCACAGTTGTATGTATTGCTTGTTGAAGACAATGACATTAACAGGCTATACGCCAAGAGCATTCTAAAGAATTGGAACTGTTATACAGAAACGGCGGAGAATGGCCTTGTAGCCATTGAGAAGATCAAGAATCAGGAGTATGACGTTGTGCTTATGGATATCCAAATGCCCGTCATGGACGGGTATGAGACAACCAAGGCCATTAGATTAATGGAAGCGCCACAATGCGACGTTCCAATCGTCGCGCTGACCGCAAATGCAACAAAGGCAGATGTGGAAAAATGCATCGCGGCCGGGATGGATGATTACCTGCCCAAGCCTTTCACGCCTGACGATCTTTATAGAAAATTATTCAAAGAACTCAAGTTAAGGCCAAAGGAAAAAGTCAAAAAGAAAACGGCAAACGTAGAAGCCAAAAAACTCTACAACCTGGACTACCTGCGCTCCTTGTCCGGTAACAACGAAGAATTCATCCGTGAGATGGTATTAACTTTCACCCAAACAATCCCGCCCGTCCTTGCGGAGATGACCATGGCATTGAACGGAAACGATTGGATCAGACTAGCCCGTCTTGCGCACCAGATAAAGCCGTCATTCATACTGATGGGTTTAAATCCCCTTCGCTCCAGCGTCGTGTTCATTGAAGAGAATAGCAAGTTCGCTACAAAACTTGATGAGCTGCCTGAAGTCGTACTGGACTTTATCCATCAATGCAACGTTGTCCTCCCTGAATTATCCAAGGAGGCGTTACCTGCCTAGTTCCTGCTCATCACGACAATCTTTCTGTATAGAATGGACTTCTCCCCGGTCTGAATAGACATGAAGTAAATTCCATTTGCCAAGGCACTGATATCAATTTCCTGAGGACCGTGTGAAAAATCCTGGTGGAGATCTCCATTCAGTACGGTAACGCCTCGCTGATCGATCATTGTCCACGTGTATTGACGCAGTAAGATGATTGGAACTGTTAACATTAATTCCTGTGATGCGGGGTTCGGGTAAACACTTAATTCTTTAAGCTCTCCGGTTATCGGATTATCCTCAATGGCGGTAATGTTTATGCCAACTTTCCTCCTGGATTTCACGATCCTGGATTGTAATACGCGCTTGGACGATGAGCCACCCACAACATTATCCTGAACAAACGCAACGATGAATAAGCTATCCGGATTAACGACTGGCACATCCAGCGAATAATCGACGTTTGAGACCTCGCTGTCGCCGTCAACCCAGGTCCTGTTAACCGTCCTACCTTCGCTGTTCAGTAATAATTTTCTCACCACGGGGCCGTTTGTCTCAATTCCGCGCTCCACCAGCGCAGCCTGCATGGTGACTCTAACTTCCAGCGGCTTCGTTTCATCGATGTATGTGTAGCGTATGGCCAGTTTCATCTCGGTGTTCGTCCCAGCCGCATCTTGAACGGTATCAATGTCTATGGCGAAGGTGGGATCTTCCAACGCGCGGCGGTCAAGCTCTTCCGCATTGATGTTCGCCGTAAATCCGTTGAAATACGAACTCTGAATACCGTCCATGATCGTAGTCGGAGGTTGAGACACATTGTACAGCAACGCCCTGGCTACCGGATCCTCCGGGTTGTCCGTGTGCAGCTGGTCAAATCCAGGGTTGGCCACATGATACTCTATGCTGATAAAATCGGATGAATCTTTATTGTCGAACTGATCGTTATACAATTCAGCAAGATAAGCTGTCGCCTGATTGCTGGCAGTCGAATTGACGTTGGCAAAATGTTCCACAAGGACGTTTCGCGTCTTTTCGCCGATGTAGATGTCATCGAAAGCAAATCCGTTCAACACCTGGTCTGAGGGATTATCGTCATTGCTACCAAAGGCGATTCTGAAAATAACGGTATCTCTAAGCGCCGGCAGTATCTGCTCAAGGTTGTACCGTGCGTTGGTCCATTGTGGAACGCTGTCAGACCATGCAAAATTAGACTGTCCCCCGGGTTGACCAGGGAGGTTACGATCATTATACCAATTTATACCCCCACCTTCCGCATCTCCAACGGTCTGCCAACTGCCGCCGCCGTTGACTGAGTATTGCATTACCGCGCCGTCAAATCCACCCTGGGCGTCTACCCAGTAGTTAAGTGAAACCATAGGTCTTTTCAGGCTTGACATGTCCAGGCACGGTCCAATGACAAAGGAGCTTTCGTTGTTGAAATAGGTTCCATTATTTGCCCCGGTCCAAAATGCGTTGGAACCCGAGCTTGCTCCTTTGATGTCTCTGCCATTGGGGAGCCCAAACAACCAGCTATTGTCTACCTCACCTTCATTGGTGACCGATACCCATGTCTCCGCTCCATTTTCAAAATCGATCTGATAAGGATCGGAAGCGGACAACTGAAGCAAGTCCTGAATGAACAGCTGCTTGATGGTATCGCTCGAGCATCCGGCATCCGTCGATACCTTCAAAGAGACATTATAGGTTGCAAATGCACCGTAGGTATGGGCTGGATTCTTAGTGGTGGCCGCGGCGCCGTCGCCGAAATCCCATACGAAACCACTGATGCTGCCAAACTGAGACGTTGACTGATCAGCAAACTTAGTCGCATCACCTTTACAGTAGCCTGCCCAGGTGAAGTCAGCCACAGGCGGATTACCAATGACAATGGATTTCACAGCCTTGTTACTGCAACCTTGATCCGTGAGAACTTCTAAGGAGATAGTCCTTGGCCCGGCATTCAAATAGTTGTATTGTGGTTCCGCAATAGGCCCTGTACTCCCATTGGAGCCTTCGTCAAACAGCCAGGTCCATGTCTGGATATTTCCACCTGAAAGATTATTGGGAATACTCGATGATTCGTAGAAAGTGACGATATCGTCAATGCAGCTGTTTCCGACATCAATAACTGCTTTGGGAGACGAGAATACAATAAGATCTTTAGTCAACGTATCGGTAGCATCGAACTGATTGGTAAAAATGTACTGGAGTAAATAAGTACCCGCCAGCAGTCCGTTGGTCTTTAATTTCCAATCAGTTCCATTAAATGAAATACGGGGAGTAAGTTCTGGTGATAAGGCCCTGAATTTTGTGACATTTTTTCCTTCGGAAACCGCCGGTATACCAACCAACGTCAGGTCATTTTGATCTGCACATATCTGTGGAAAACCAACCTCGTTGGGACGATTATCCTCAAGAATGAAAAAGTCTATGCTTGTCAGGGCGTTAACAATTGTATTCTTCTCCACAAAACCGGTACACGAGGTAACGGGATCGGTATACGTATAACGGATTGTTATACCTCCGGATCCAGCATTTGCAGGATTGAAAATGTTGGTACCAGCCATAATCCCAGGACCAGTAAATACCCCACCTGATGGGAAACCATCGAGATAATCAACACCACCGTTTTCAGCATACGTTGCCTCAAGGCCTGCCAGGAAAAGAGATGGCCGTTTGTTCACCTTAACAATGACATTATCTGCCACCTGTGTACACGGACCACCCGCATCGGGGTCGGCGGTTGTAATGGTTAGCGTTATAGTGCCCGCGCTGATGTCGGCAGCGGTTAAAGTATAAGTTGTGTTGACGTTGTTGGTTGGAGAGAACTGCGCCGCGCCACTGCCACCACTCCAGAGGACGGAGGAAGTTGTGCCTCCTGCCGTCGCCGTAATGTTCACGGGCTGGTCTTCACAAACCGACAGATCGCTTCCCGCATCAACCTTTGCAGACGGATTGACAACGATTTCAATTTCATCCGACGCCGCCGCGCATGGTCCAAACCCATCCGTGTCGTTGCTAATGAGCCTAAAGCGCAAAACAGTGTTTACATCTGACGAATCAACGCTATAAGATGCCGAAACGTTAACGCCAGTCACGCTGCTCGCTGACAACACGCCATTACCAGCTAAAGTACTCCAAAGTCCCGTGGCCGCACCCCCGCTTAGAATTCCCGACAGACTAATGTCGGTAGGTTCACAAACAGCGTAATCTGCCGGAACGGAAACCTGCGGCTGACGGTTTATTGTTACAACTACCCGGTCGCTAATTGCAACACAGGGGCCCGCCGCGTCTGGATCATTGGTTGTCAACTCAAAAGTTGCCGTATTACCTATGTCGGCGGGCGCTACCGTATAGGTAGCTGTCACGATTGATCCTGAGACGGCGCTAGACGTTATGATTCCGCTGCCTGAAATGATCGTCCACGTGGCAGAGGTGGCACCTCCTCCTATTGTTCCTGTGAGCGGGAAACTAGCAGTTTGACAAAGTGCATAGTCCGCACCCGCGTCTACACTCGCCATTGGGTCAACGGTTACTGTTACATTAACCGCAGTGCCGGCACAGCCGTTGTAGTAAGGTGTTATTGTGTATATAACGGTGCCGTTGCTAACCCCGTCAACGCTTGTCAGTATCTGTGAAATTATATTTCCTGACCCGGACGCCGCGCCTGTTGCATTCGTAGAGGATGACGTCCATGAATACGTTGTGCCCGCTACGCCGTTGGGGTTGGTTATGGCAATGTTTGTATTTGATCCGGAACAAATGCTTTGTGATAGCGCTGCTGCAGTTGGCACGGGCGTAACGGACGCGGTGACTGCATACGGAAGACCATAGCATCCTGCCGCGACCGGCTGAATCCGATAGGTAACACTGCCTGAATTTGCACCATCTGCCGATGAAAGTGACTGTGCTATTAAGCTACCTGCACCTGCTGACGCTCCAGTGACATTCGTCGCGCTTTGAATGGTCCACGTGAACGTGGTGCCAGTCACGCTGTTGGGATTGGTGATCGGAATGTTAGTCGTCTGCCCGCTGCAAATCGCTGCATTAGTAGCCATCGCGTTGGGAGTTCTATTGACCGTCAGCACCGCTGTGGAACTGTTAACCAGTCCGCACGTGCCCGTCACTGTAACACGGTATGTTCTGCCGTTTAAAGCATTGGGCGCATTCGTTAAAGTCAAGGAAGCAGTATTGGTGCCGCTGTACACCCCTCCATTAGTGATATTTATTCCATTTTCCTGCCATTGATAAGTTAACCCAGAGCCAGATGATCCAACAGAGAACGTCGTATTTGACGCCTCACATATAGTTTGCGACGTTGGTTGAGACACGATTGCTGTAGTCTCATTTACGGTGAGCACGGCGGCGTCACTAATGACGGGGGGCGAACAGCTTCCACTTACCTGAACACGATAAAGGTAACCGCTACTCAAGAGCGAAGCCCCTGTGACGGTCAACGTTGCTGACGTGGTTCCGTTATAAACTGCGGTATTGCTAAGGTTAGAATAGCTCACACCACCGTTGGTACTCACCTGCCATTGATATGCTGGCGTGGTAGTAACGCCGGTCGATACAGCAAAGGTGGTGTTTGCGCCCTGGCAAATGATTTTGCTTGTAGGCTGCAACGTAATCTCGGGCTTCTCCGTCACATTCAACGTGGCAACGCTGCTGGTCACAGAGCCACAAGCACCTGTTATCACAACATCATATAGTTTGCCACTCATGAAACTCGTTAAGCCCGTCAGTGTAAGGGTTGAGGTAGTGACGCCGGAGTAAATTCCCGTATTCGCTAGCGGGGTTCCATCCTCTCTCCATTGATAAGTTAGGGCGCTTCCAGTCGCGGAAACTGTAAATTGTCCAATACCATCTTCACAAAATGAAGATGTCACAGGATGCGTAATAACGGCGGCACTCTGATTTATCGTGAGCAGCGCAGCGTTGCTTAATACCGGTGGTGCGCACGTGCCACTTACCTCCGCTCTGTAGAGATATCCATTGCTTGTGAGCGGCGGGTTATTAATAGCTAGTGTTGCAGCGGTAACGTCATTGTAAATTGCTGTGTTTGTAAGATTCGTAAAACTTAATCCTCCATTAGTACTCACCTGCCACTGATAACCTGGCGTTGTTGTTACTCCGGCTGCTACGGAAAAGATGGTATTGCCACCTTGGCAGATTATACTGCTGGAAGGTTGAGCAGTAACCTCAGGTTTTTGCCTGACGGTGAGGGCGACGGCACTACTGGTCACATTGCCGCAGGTGCCATTGATCACCACATCGTATAGCCTGCCATTGAGGAGGCTTGTTATTCCTGTAAGGGTCAGTGTGGAAGAATTGACGCCGCTGTAAACTCCAGTGTTTGTTAAGTTCGTTCCACCTTCGCGCCATTGGTAAGACAGAGCCGTGCCCGTGACTGTCGTAGAGAATTGTGCAAGGCCGTCTTCACAAACGAGCTGTGTCGCCGGCTGAACCGTTATCACTGTCGTTTGATTCACCGTTAACAGAGCCCCATTACTAATGACAGGCGGCGCGCAGGTTCCGCTAACCTGCACCCTGTACAAATAGTTGCTAGCCGTTACCGGCGGATTGGTAAGGGTTAATGTGGAAGTTGAAACTCCGGAATAAATGCCACCATTGATCAGGTTTGAGTAGGTTACACCACCATTCACGCTCAGTTGCCAGGTATAAGCCGGTGAGCTAGTAGCCCCTGCGTTGACCGTAAAGGTTGCGCTCGACCCCAGACATACTACGCTGTTAGTTGGATGCGTTGTGATTGTCGGCGCGGTTAGTGTGGGGGCAAC
>JANNPM010000067.1:0-4804 GCA_031400145.1 Chryseolinea sp.
ACAGTTGCCAACAGGTGGTTACATCGAACAGTCTGACGGCACAAGCTGGATGGCTATGTTTACGCTTAATATGCTGCGAATGTCCCTGGAGCTGGCTAAAGAAAATCCCACCTACCAAAGCCTGGCAACAAAATTCTTCGAACACTTTCTTTACATCGCCGGAGCCATGTCAAACCAAGGCCTTGACCTCTGGGATGAAGAAGATGAATTTTTCTATGATGTATTGCATACGCCAGACAATAAGCGAACGATCATGCGGATACGTTCGATGGTGGGGTTGATTCCGCTGTTTGCTGTTGAGGTGCTTAATCAGGAGGTTTTTGACTCGATGCCTGCATTTACTGAAAGGCTAAGGTGGTTTTTGAAAAATCGTCCTGACCTCGCCAACCTGATCTCACGATGGGAGGAGCGCGGAAGGGGGGAACGCCACCTGCTTTCGCTGCTTCGGGGCCATCGAATGAAAATGTTGTTGAAAAGGATGCTGGATGAAAACGAATTTCTTTCACCTTATGGGATACGCGCGTTATCGCGTTATCACCTTGATAATCCGTATAAAATTTATGCGAATGGCAGCGAATTCAGCGTTAAGTATACTCCGGGAGAAGGAGAGACCTCATTGTTTGGCGGAAATTCCAACTGGAGAGGTCCGATTTGGTTTCCCGTAAATTATTTACTGATAGAATCCCTGCAACGGTTTCACCATTATTACGGCGATGACTTCAAGATCGAACATCCAACGGGTTCTGGAAACATGCACACCCTGCGCGAGATCGCCGACGACCTTTCCTGCCGGATGATAAACATATTCAAACGCAACGGTGATGGTACGCGTCCGGTATTTGGAGAGATGGAAAAAATGCAGCGCGATCCGCACTTCTCTGAGCACATGTTCTTTTACGAATACTTCCATGGAGACAATGGCCGGGGCGTTGGCGCCACCCATCAGACAGGATGGACAGGCCTAATTGCCAAGTTGATTCAACCGAGAAGAAAGAAAACCAAAAAGACCTGAGTTCATTCAGTCAAGATGATAGTTAAATCGTAGGGGAATAAAATGCTGGTAGTATGAATTTCGACAAAGGGGTACTCTGTGATTTTGAGACAGCAAGCAGGATGGAATGGATAGAAGCCAATGGACTTGGCGGCTATGCCAGCAGTACAGTCTCGGGGGCCCATTCCAGAAAGTATCACGGATTGCTGGTCGCTGCGATTACTCCACCAGTGGGCCGAACAATCCTGCTTTCCAAGCTGGACGAAACAATTGTCATGGCGCATTCTGACGAATCCGGTCTGCCAGTCAGATATGAACTTTCCGCAAATCAGTATCCCGGTGTTGTGCATCCGGCCGGCTACAGATATATCGAGGAGTTTAGCCGTGATTTATTTCCGGAGTTTTACTATAACTGCGATGGAATACGCCTGAAGAAAACGATCGCCGTTGTTCATGGAGAGAATACAACATTGATCTTATACGAAGTGCTTGATGCCCCGTCGCCAATAACGCTGGAGTTGCTTCCGTTGGCGTCTGCGCGTGATTTCCATCACCTTTCATACGCGAACGACAAGATCGGAAAGCACTTCCTATTCGAAGACGGTATTTTCCGAACCGTCAATTATCCCGGCGGAACAGAGCTTTTCATTTCTGTGCCTGGCGCAAATTTCAAGGAGGAGCAGACCTGGTACTATAATTTTGAATATCTAGCTGAACTCGAGCGCGGTCTTAACTTCAGAGAGGATCTATATTCACACGGTAAATTTTCAATCCGGCTCAAAAAAGGTGAAAAGCGCGGGATTATCCTGTCGACGATTGATCCGGAAGGAAGATCAGCGTTGAAACTGTTTGCGCAGGAAAAAAAGAGAAAAGAGAAGCTAACAAAAAGCTATTCGAAGAGCTCTCAGCTAGCAAGACTGGCGCTCGCAGCGGATCAGTTCGTTGTCAGGCGTGGGAATTTAGTTACCGTGATCGCAGGCTATCATTGGTTCGCCGACTGGGGAAGAGATACCATGATCGGAGTGACCGGCCTTTGTCTGGAAACGAAAAGATTTGCAGAAGCCAGACAGATACTTCAGCATTTTGCTGCATACGTTAGTGACGGTATGCTGCCTAACCGTTTTCCGGACAGCGGCGAACAGCCTGAGTATAATACAATCGACGCTTCGCTTTGGTTCTTTCATGCCATCCACAACTATTACAGATACACAAAGGATATATCTTTTCTGAAATCGGTACTTCCGGTTTTGGAAGGAATTATGAGCTCACATTACAATGGAACCCGTTATAACATTAAAGTCGATGCGAGTGATGAGTTGTTGAGTGGCGGCCTGGATAAAATTCAGCTAACCTGGATGGACGCGAAGGTCGGCGATTGGGTTGTAACACCACGCAGGGGTAAAGTCGTTGAGATAAATGCATTATGGTACAATGCGCTGCGTTCTATGCAAGCATTTTGCGCGCTTCTTGGAAAGGAAAAACGGTCGAAAGCCTATGCTATCAAGGCCGGACGCGTGCATGAAAGCTTTAATCGCCTCTTCTGGAATGAAACGGCAGGTTACCTATACGATTACATCGATGGCAATTATTGTTGTGATGACCTAAGGCCGAATCAAATATATGCGTTAAGTCTGCCTTACCCGCTGTTGGCTGGCGCTCGCGCAAAATCTGTTCTATCGGTCGTGACAGAAAACCTCTTGACGCCGAGAGGGCTCCGAAGTCTGAATGAGCGTAACCCGCAATATAAAGCACACTACACAGGTGATATTTTCAAGCGCGACGGCAGTTATCACCAAGGCACGGTTTGGAGTTTTTTGCTTGGACCATATATTGATGCATCGTTTTATGTTAACAATGAAGAGGCACGAGAACCTGCCTCCCTTCTCATAAAATCGTTTTTGAATCATCTTGATGAAGCGGGCGTTGGTAGCGTTTCAGAAATTTTTGAAGGAGCTTATCCGCATGCACCCAAAGGATGTATCGCGCAGGCATGGGGAGTTGGGGAGGTATTGCGGGTTATTTTACAGTATAAGCTGGTAATCAGTGAGAAAGTAAAGAAATGAAAAATGTGATTATCACGGGGGCATCGGGGAATCTGGGCAGGGTGACGGTAGAAAAGTTCGCGCGTGAGGGTTATCGCATCATCGCTACAGTAACGCCGGGCAAGACGCTGCCGTTTCATGTACCGGACAACATGGAAACTGTCGAGGCAGATCTGACAAACGAAAAGGCGGTCGAATCCGTTATCGCAGCGATTACTTCAAAGTATAATATTATCGATGCGGCCCTATTGCTGGTCGGTGGTTATGCTTCTGGCGGAATTTGTGAAACAGACAACGCGCTCCTTCAGGAAATGATTTCAGTAAACTTTAAGACGGCCTATTTTGCTTCGCGTTTTATTTTTCCACACATGCTTCAACAAGAAACAGGGGGCAGGATAGTATTTGTGGGGTCGCGTGCTGCTCTTAAGCCTGTTGAAGGGAAAAATTCGATAGCATATGCATTATCAAAATCGTTGATTTTTAACCTTGCAGAGATCCTGAATGCCGAAGGATCTAAGCGCAACGTGACGTCTTCGGTTGTGATACCTTCGACCATCGACACACCCATTAATCGTCAGTCAATGCCAGATGCAGATTTCAACAGGTGGGTTAAGCCCGAAGAAATTGCCGATGCCATGGCGCTCATTTGCGCTGAAGAAAATAAGAGCTGGAGGGGAACGGTGTTGAAGGTGTATGGGCAAGGGTAGTCAAGCGTCCAGATGTAGTCAAGCGTCCAGATCGAGACCAGTAATGATTCACGGAACATCAGTAATATCATGACTTCCGGGAGTAGCGCCATTGGGAGCATAAGCCCTATAATGGGCTGTATTGTGGAATAAATTGCCTTCCAAACACGCTCTGAACCCTCTAATCGCGTGGTATGATTTTAGTGCATCGATGCGAGTTGAATCAAATTATAAAACAATCAACCTAATACTCACTATGAAATTAATAAACACGTTTAAAACTCTCGCCGGAATGGCGCTGATAGTATCACTAGGCTCCTGCGGAGCCAAAAAAACTGAAACAGTTACTGACGAGGAAAGTGTGGAGGTTGCTAAAGAGGCGAACGATTCTATCTTTGAGGACAGAGATGACGAAAAGGATGCTGACTTTATCGTTAATGCCGTTGCAAGCAATTATGCTGAAATAAAGATCGCCCAGTTGGGCAACAACAAGGCAACTGATCCGAAAGTGAAAGAGCTGGCCACGACGTTGGAAAAGGATCACACCAAGGTCTTGAATGAATTGAAGGCCTACGCGAACAAGAATGGCATCACTGTGCCGATGACTGAAACGGAGTATGATGCCAAGGAAATGACCGACCTGGAACAGGAAAGCGGCGAAAAATTTGACAAGGAGTGGTGCGAAGCGATGAAGGACCGCCACGAAAAAACGATCAATAAGTTTGAAAAGCGGATTGATAAAACAGAGGATCCGGAATTGAAAAGCTGGATTTCTGGAACGCTGCCCGGCCTTAAGGGTCATCTTGACATGTTGGAGAAACATTTAGAGGGGGCTAAATAGGCTCCAGGTTAGCTGGGTGGCAGGCGTGCCTGCTGCCCGGCTAGCCTTTTTTCTACACTACTTTAATAATTCGTCCGGGTGCGCATCTTCTAAACGCCGCTTCACTTCACGGTCCTGCTCATCTTCAACACTGGTATCGCTCTCTAAAATACTGGGAGACAAAGATTCTTCCTTTTGTGCGTCCACTTCTTCTTCGCGATAATTATTAGTACGTTGCCCTTCCTCGCCGTTGAGGTCGCGGTCA
>JANNPM010000167.1:0-18885 GCA_031400145.1 Chryseolinea sp.
CAGGCCAAAAAGGAAACGGGCCTTCCGGTCACGACCGAAGTAGCGAATGCCGCCCACGTCGATGCCTGTCTGAAGGCAGGAGTAGACATCCTGTGGATTGGCGCACGCACCACGGTAAATCCTTTTTCCGTTCAGGAAATCGCCGACTCCCTTAAAGGCGTGGACATTCCAGTGATGGTTAAAAATCCAATAAACCCCGATCTTGAACTTTGGATCGGAGCACTTGAGCGCCTTAACAAGGCTGGCCTAACCAAGCTTGCAGCAATTCACCGGGGCTTTTCGTCTTACGAAAAAGGGCCTTTCCGAAATGCGCCTACGTGGGATATGCCCATCGAGCTCAAGACCCGTATTCCCGAGCTGGACATCCTTTGCGATCCAAGCCACATATCCGGAAACCGGGAACTCATTTCCTTCATCAGCCAGAAAGCGCTTGATCTCGATATGGTGGGTTTAATGATAGAAAGCCACATTGATCCAGATGCGGCATGGAGCGATGCAAAACAACAAGTTATGCCGGCGGTACTCGCAAAGATCGTCGATGGACTAGTGGTAAGAACAGTTTCGTCTGATAACAAGACATTTAAAGACACCCTGAGCATCCTGCGTGAACAGATAGACCAGCTTGATGATGAGATCATGTCAAAATTGGCAGCAAGAATGAAGATCTCAGAAAAAATCGGACAATACAAAAAGGAAAATGGTGTTACCATCCTGCAGGTACAGCGTTGGGAAGAAATTGTTGAAACCCGCATTACCCTTGGTCGGGCCATGGGATTGAACGCTGAATTTTCCAATGATCTGCTGAAGCTGATTCATCAGGAATCGATACAGATCCAGACCAAAGTAATGAACAGGGAAGCAGTCAAAAGTGAAAAGTGAAAACTGATAAGTGATGCCTTCACTTGCCGGAAGAGTTGGCCTCCTTTGCATGGTGATGGGTGCTCTTTATTGCCGAGCGCAAATGGTTACGGGGCTGAATAAAGACAGCCTTCACCTGCTACTTTCCAACGTTGCGCAGGATACCAATTGTGTGCAGTTGTACATCACGCTTGGTCAGCAATATGAGACGAATAATCCTGACTCAGCCTTGTACTATTATAAGCAGGCAGGCCTGCTGAGTAAAAAGATTCGCTATCCGGAAGGCGTTCTCAAGTACATCAGCAACTATACGGCGGTGCTCAATATGCAGGGTAATCTCGATGAATCAATCCGCCTGAACCTGAAAGCAGTAGAAATCGGCAAACAATACGATCTGAAGCTACCGACAGCAAAGGCGTACACCAATCTGGGAGCGGTGTACCAACACCAGGAAAACTATCCGGAAGCGGTGAAGTATTACCTAAAGGCGCTGCCCCTGATTGAGCAGCACGGTGATCCACAGGCACATTCCTTACTGCTGATCAATCTATGTGGTGTGTATCGCAATATGAGCCAATCCGATAAAGCTATTGATTATGCAAGGCGTGGTTTGATGATTAGCGAAAAAGCAAATGATCTCTATGCACGAGGTCATGCGTGTATCAATCTCGGCAATTGCTACAAAGACAGGACCTACAATGAGGAGGCGGAGCTATATTACCGGAAGGCCGAAGCCATCGCGCTACAGTTAGGTGATGTTAATATGCAGGAGACGGCACTCATCAATCTGGGAAATGTATACCTCGCGCTTAACCTTCCGGAAAAATATATGCCCATCTTTTACAACGCGTTGCCCTTAACCGATAGTATCGGTGATATCAGCGGAAAGGCTTTCGTACTGCTGGGCATTGGTGACGGACTTTTCAGAAAGCAGCGATGGAAAGAAGCAGAAACACACTTGCAACAGTCTATAGCATTTATCCGCCAGCACGGGCAGAAAGAGGTATTGCAGAAACTTTACCAAACCTTATCGGATGTGTATGTCGCCACGCACCGTTTTGATCAGGCGCGAATGTTTCGTGAGCTTCATGATTCAGTAGAGCTTACGCTGATGAATGAAGATATTCTACAAAGCGTTCAATCGCTGGAGGCGGAATACAAACTGCAGCAAAAGCAGAATGAGCTGCTCACAAAAGATCTTGAGTTGCAGCATACGCGGGCGGAAAGTATGCAGCGGCAGTACTGGCTTATCGCCTCTTATGGAGGAGTGGTGGTACTGGTCTTAATGTTATTGCTGTCGTATTTGTTTTACAGGCAAAGGCAATTGCTCAACAAGCAAACCATCGCAAAACTGGAAGCTGATCAGCATACCGTTAGGTTGCAGTCTTTGCTGAAAGGACAGCAGCAGGAACGCGTACGCATAAGCCAGGAGATTCACGATGATATTGGATCTGGCCTTACTTCCATGCTGTTCATCAGCCGTTCGTTAGATGCTTCCTTTGCAGATGATAAATTAGTGAAAAAGCTAACGGTACTCGCATCTTCTTTAATTGAAAAGATGAATGAGATTGTATGGGCCATGCGGGGCGAGCCGGAATTGCTGGAAGATTTTGTCCTTCATCTTCGCTCACTTGCCGGTGACCTACTGGGTGACGCCGGCATTGATTTAGATTTCCGTATCGAAGGTACACTGCCGGAGGTCACATTGCCCACTGAGTATCGCCATTCGGTTTATCTGGTCATAAAGGAAGCGATTCATAACTGCATCAAGCACTCCAAGGCATCCCAGGTGACAATCTTGTTCCGCCTTGCATCATCTTGGAGTATTGACGTGCTCGATAATGGTGTGGGTATCGCAGGAAGCACAACTGCCACTGGAAATGGCTTACGAAACATGCGAAAGCGTATCACTTACGTGCATGGGCAATTCTCAATCTCTAATGAGAAGGGTACCCGCGTGCATCTCGAACTTCCACCTGTTGTATAACTTTTATTCTATTGATCAATAACTGCCACCGAAGCAACTTTAAGCAATGCAACCCATACGCGTAAGCATTGTTGAAGACATCATCGAGATCCGTGAAGGATTGAAATTCATTCTGCAACAGGATAACACCCTGATCTTGGTGGCCGCTTATTCCAATGCAGAAGATGCGCGCAAAGGGCTGACCGAGCAACCACCCGACATCGTGATCATGGACATCAATCTTCCTGACGGCTCCGGTCTGGGTTGCATGCAACGAGTCAAAGCAAAACATCCGCATATACAATTCATGATCTTCACCATCTATGAGGATAGCGAGCAGATCTTCCAGGCGCTATCGCTGGGTGCGAGCGGATATCTTCTAAAAAATACCGCTCCCGGAAAAATTGTAGACGCGTTGCATGAGCTGCATAACGGAGGTGCCCCCATGAGTAGCACCATTGCCAAAAAGGTGATTCTTACGTTTCAATCTCGGCCCTCGGAAGGCGAACCGGAAAGCCTGCTTTCCGGGCGCGAGCAGGAGGTGCTTACCTTGTTAAGCAAAGGCCTTTTCTACAAGGAAATTGCCGTGCAGCTGCACATCAGCATCGGCACCGTCCGTCAGCACATCCATCATATTTATAAAAAACTCCAGGTTCAAAATCGCACCGAAGCTATCAACAAGCATTTTGGCAAATCGCTGTGAATTATGTATAAGTAAGAATGTAACTTTTGTTCTATTGAATACTCGTTCTTGCCTGACTTATTTTGGATTTGTTTCACCCTTTAACCAAATAATCCATGAAAAGAATGTCATTTTCTCTTTTGCCAACCACACGCATGTGTATCGCATTGACCCGATGCTTGTTTTGTCTTCTGATCGTAATTCATGCAAAAGCTCAGGAAGCAAAGCAGTGGCTCGGCCACACGGGAGAACAAATCGAAGAACAGGAGGAGATCAATTTATACAATAAGTTATCCGGCAACGTAAGGTTGGGTCAGCAGGCACCGGAAATCAGAAGTAGCTATAAAGGGATTGACGCGACAACCTCGCTTCCGAAGCGCACGCTCAATATTAATCCGTTGGGCCTGTTACAATTCGGTCCCATCCTGCAGGGTGAGTTTCGTGTCACAGAAAGCGGATACGTGGTATCTCATGTACGCATCCCTTATTTGGGCCTGCTTTATCATTTGATCGTTGCTGATGGCGAGGAAGTAACTGTTTCACCGGTAGCCCTTGGGTTGGGTGCCGGCTATAAGAATTTTTTCTTGACTCAAAACGGAGCCTGGTATCTTGGCGGTATGGTGGACTATTCTTTCGGAAGCTCCAAAGGAAATAATGGAAATAATAGAGGCAATTGGGAAAGCGAATTCAGCAACATTGCCATTATGCCAAACGCGGGTTATCGCTGGCGTTGGCCGGAAAAAGGAAAATCCATCAGCGTGGGAATGTATGCTGGAATTTATACCGCCCTCCGCGATGAATGGTGGTATACCGGTAGTCCGGAAGGTACCTATGACGAACGATCTACGTCGGCGTTGGTGATGGTTGAGCTTTCGTTTGGGTGGGAGAAATAGATTTATTGTTTAGTTGTTAAAGTAATCCGACGGAGGCGGTGCGACAAACCTGAAAACAGGGTATCTGATCAGTTGCGCGATTTTATGTTTGCAGATTCTTTTGCCCGTAGTCTTTATAATATTAAATTCAGCGGCAAAATATGATATCACATCAGATACAGGCGGTTAATGAAAATAGCAACATACGTTAGCATCTATGGGTTACAACATTGTTATGATCGTTTCGATGATCGCATTTCTCGGAGTACTTGCAGCAATGTATTTCACCCAATCCGCCAGGCGCCAGCTTCGGGAGGAAATCCTTCTGAAAGAAAATGAGCAGCTGAGGCAGGTCCTGAAGGATCAGCAGGAACTACTAGAAGAAGAACGCCTCCGCATTGGCCACGACCTTCATGATGACCTTGCGCAACTACTGGCAGGAACAAGGCTCGCTTTGGGCAACCTCCGGCTGGAGCCAACGCTTTCCAGCCGGAATAAGAGTCTGTTGTTGAGAATCGACCATGATCTAAACGACCTACTTAATCGTATACAAAATATAATCTGGAATCTCTCCCCAGAGGCCCTGAATGAAAAGGGACTATCATACGTTCTTTGGAAAATGTGCGATCAGCTCAAGGAGCTAAGATCGTTTTATATTGAATTCCTTGAAATGGGGTCCGCTAAACGATTACCCGTTCACGACGAACTGCTGCTGTTTCGGATTGTTCAGGAGATCGTCAACAACGCGATGCGTCACTCACTCGCCTGGAACATTAACATGAAGATGTATTGGTCTGATTCACAGGTTAAGATCGAAGTTAAAGATGACGGAATCGGACGAGAGAGAGCTACACCTGAACGCTCCGGAAAGGGTCGTGGACTTCCAGGTATTCAGAAAAGGGCCCAACTTATCGGTGCAAGCGTTATAACGGAGCCGGTCAATAAAGGAACGCTGTTTGTAGTGTCGTATCCCTTCAGGAAGTAACGATACCGTTGCTTACTGCATAATGGATAAGCTCGTTCGTGTTCTTTGTATTTGTCTTCTTGATGATCTCCTTGCGATAACCCTCAATAGTGTGTTCGCTTAGAAAAAGCTTTTCTGCTATGTCGCGAGAGTTCAGGCCGTGGCATAACAGGACGATTACCTCAAATTCCCGCGCCGAAAGCTTAATGCGCGGAGGGTTTTGTAAACCGTCGGGCTTTGAATGCAATACGATGCTTACCTTTTCATTATAGTAGTTCTTACCTACCATTACAGCAGCGATGGCAGTGTGTATCTCCTGCTGATGTGTGCTCTTCTTAAATAAGATTCCCGCTACCTTAACGCGCATTAAATTAAAGATCATCGCTTCCTCGTCGAAAGCAGTCAGCGCAATCACGCGTGTGGGAAGCTTTTGCTTGTGTATATATTCAATTACTTCGAAGCCATCCTTCAGAGGCATCCTTATATCCAGCAACGCCACATCAACTGAATTATTTGAAACAATGTCGATCGCCTGTCTTCCATTCTCGACTTCATAAATAGTGCCTATGATGTCGGATTTCTCTAACATAGCTCTTAAGCTCTCACGCATAAACAAATGATCGTCGGCAATTAGTACGGTTATTGGTTTATTCACTACGGTGAGTTTGTCGGGTGCATCCAAAGATACATAGAGAAGCAAAACGCAAAAGCAAACACCATCAAAAAGGTTGGAGTCAATTTTAAGCATTCCTCAAGAGGACGAGTTCATTGTTAAATGTGGGGGTTGCCTGATTCAGCGATATCTAGAATGAATGTAGCAACATGTATTATATAATGTTAAATATCTGTTAAGAATATGCTTAGCACTTGCTTCTTACACCCCCTGTTTTCCGGGGTTTTGGATTTAATGGTTGTATTGCTCACACGTTCATCGTTATCTTTAACTATTGAGGAAGATATCTGTTAAACCTCGATTCACATGATTGAATACCTTGGGCTCCAAAATAGGTTAATAGATTTCGATCGTTCATATACACATGAACCGATCATTTCGGATAGTTCAATCTTGTGAAGGGTTTGATGGCATTAATCCTTAATGCCGTTAGCTGTCAATGACAATAAAGCCTCTCATTGGGTAAGGAGGCTTTATTTTTTTGCTTTAAGCTCGGCGAAATCACCTCATCTTATGCAAAACCTTCGTGGAAGAAAGTTGGTGCCACCCTTATGGCAGCGGGCATTGTCGCGCTTGGCGTGTTCTACGCCACAACTAACAAGGGTAAAAAGCCGGTCGTCAGCTATGTCGATCCGGCGTTTGGAGAATATATAGCCAGCTATACTGCGGGCATCGTTGCTTCGGGATCAACCATCAGAATTGTACTTACTGATGACGTTGGGAATTCAAGTCAGCTTGCGCAGGGCCAGAGAATCGGCGCAAATTGCACGGAGGCAGATAGCCTTTGGGTTGTTAAGGCCGGCCTGCAAACTCTTTCATGTATATACCACAAGGGGATCACACCTCGCCAGATGGCAAGTTCAGAGTTCATTCAGGGTAGGCAGTCGCCAACCTCCGGTCGTGCTATGCTGGAGCTCGCACATCGGTATCCGCGGATGACGATTCACCGGCACCTAGATGGCGTGTACCTCGGCAGTACGCAAAAGAAACATTTTTTTCCCTGCAATCCCGATGCAGGTCGTCATGTGCTCGTCGTCGTAGATGAGAACGGCGAGACATTAGAGCAGCAGTTCAGCGTGCTTTCAGAACTGTAATCGCCTGACTTTTAGAATATTGATTGATTTTGATTAATTCTTTCCTATCTTGTAACAACTTTTTGATCTTCACAATTAATCCCAGTGTATGAAGACGCCGGAATTTTTAGCACTGGTAGGCTTATTTTTTGTTTCCACCATTTTGCAGCCTACCCATGCCCTCCACTTTGATCAAGTCATTGATCACGATGTTGCGAACTATGTTGTGATTGGCGCTTTTGCTAAACAGACAAATGCCATCCGGTTTGCCAGGCATGCCCAGACAGACTTTAAGCTTGACGCAAAATTTGAAATGAACTTCAGGAGAAATTTGTACTATGTGTATGTTCTGAGCACGGAGGATCTGCCGGCTGCGATAAAAGAGGCAACACGCCTGAGAACGGAATCAACGTTCAAAGACACGTGGGTATACCGCGGTTCAATAACCGGTGATCCGGCGACAGCCGATGAGGTTGCCATGGACATCGTGCCTGCTCCTGCTTCGGAGCGCGAACCGCTCAGACCAGCGGAAACAAGTCCAGGTGCATCGTTGTCCAGTACGCCCCAAGGCGATGTCTCCACTACGACCTCATCGGATAGCGTCGGCTCCGGCGATGCAGAAGAAGTTCCGGTAGAAGAAGGAGCAACTGCTACATTAGATGACAATACGGAAGGAACCAAATTTCTTTTTAAGATCACAAGACAGTCAGACGCCAAGAAAGTGAAGGGCGATGTTAACATCATTGACGTCGACAGGTCCCGCAAGATGGGCTCGTTCAATGGTAATGTCCCGGTAAAGGTGCCATCACCCGCGAGCAAAACCGGAAATATGATGATCGTGTGTGACGTGTTTGGATATCGCAAGGCGCAGCGCGAGCTAAACTATAATGATCCGGAAGGTAGCACTGATATTATTCGTGATGCGAACGGCGCGGTCGTAGTGCCTTTTGATCTCGCACGATTGAAGAAAGGCGACATTGCCGTGATGTACAACGTCTACTTTTTCAAGGATGCATCTGTCATGCGGCCTGAGTCACGATTTGAAGTAAACAGCCTGCTTGACATGCTTAACGAGAATACCAAATATAAGATCAGGATACATGGCCACACGAATGGCAATTCGGCTGGGAAAATAATCAGTATGGCTAAGGAAAGTGAAGCCTTTTTCGCACTTAATGATACGAAAGAAGGATTTGGAACGGCGAAAGAATTGTCAGAGCAACGGGCCGTTATCATTCGCGACTACCTGGTCAAGAATGGCATAGACGTCGGCCGAATGGAGATCAAGGCATGGGGAGGCAAGAAACCTATTCATGATAAAATGAGTCCCCGCGCCGCCGAGAACGTACGCGTGGAAATTGAAATTCTGGCGAATTAACTTAGCCGCGACCTAACGTCGTCGTTCAGTAAGGCGCAAACCGAACCTAAGTGACAAGGACAAGGCAACGACATGACTCGTGGCTAACTCGTCATTGCTTTGAGCACATCATGCTGCGTAATTATATGCACCTTTTCCAGCGAATCCCTTACCAATACTGCCTTGTTGTCTTTGTTCAATAATGAAGAGAGCACATCCAGCGTGCTGTCGGGTGCGACAAACTGCATCGGCTTGTCCATGATGTCGCCTACCTGTTTATTCTGAAGTTGCGGGTCCTGTATGATTTTCTCAAGCAGACTTGAAGCGCTTACACTTCCGACGAAATTTTCATTCTCCGTCACAGGGATCTGATCGATACCTTCGCGGTTCATTACCAGGATGGCAGCGCCTACCTTGTCAGTTTTTGAAACTGTGAACAAGCTTTCTTTGCCATTCCGCGCAGTGAAAATGTCCCGGGCGGATCCAAAGGTTCGGGATTCTAAAAATCCATGATCTTTCATCCATTGGTCATTGTATATTTTGGCCAGGTAACGAGTGCCATGGTCTGGAAGCAAAATCACCATAACATCTTCTTTGCGAAGGAACTCCCGTGCATACTCCAGCGCGCCGTGAATAGCCGACCCGCTAGACCAACCAACGAACAAACCCTCTTCACGTGAAAGTCTTCTGGCTCCAATCGCACCGTCCTTGTCGGTAACTTTAATAAAGTGATCGATGACATCGAAGTTGACGTTCTTTGGAAGAATGTCTTCTCCGAAACCCTCAGTAAGATAAGGGTAGATCTCATTTTCATCAAACAAACCTGTCTCCTTATATTTTTTAAACACCGAACCATATGTATCGACGCCTACTGTGATAAGGTTTGGATTTTGTTCTTTCAGATATTTTGCTGTTCCGCACATCGAACCGCCCGTCCCTACCGTTGCGACGTAGTGCGTTATCTTACCCTCCGTTTGCTCCCAGATCTCCGGTCCCGTAGTTTCATAGTGCGCAGCTGTATTTGAAAGGTTGTCGTATTGATTTGGATAGAAGGAGTTGGGAATGTCTTTATTCAACTTTCTTGCAACAGAATAGTAAGAGCGCGGATCTTCCGGAGATACATTGGTCGGGCAGACAATGACTTCGGCACCAACCGCCTTAAGGATATTGATCTTTTCCTGCGATTGCTTATCAGCCATGGTAAAGATACAGCGATATCCCCGTGCTATGGCTGTCAATGCCAGCCCCATTCCAGTGTTACCAGATGTTCCTTCAATGATCGTTCCGCCTGGCTTTAAAGTTCCGGACTTCTCAGCATCGAGGATCATCTTCAATGCCATGCGGTCTTTGGTGGAATTTCCGGGATTGAAGTATTCTACTTTAGCCAATATTGTTCCTGCTACACCCCTGTTTACATTGTGGAGCTTTACCAGTGGAGTATTTCCGATGGTGTCGACAATAGAATTGTAAATCATGCCTCTGAAGTTTGCGGGGCAAATTACAAAATATAGGAAGGTACCTGCTGTTGACGCCGCTATTTGTTCCCGGCGAGCAGATATAAGACGGCCATCCGGATTGCCACACCATTTTCTACCTGATCCAGGATAATGGAATGCTGGGAATCAGCCGCGTCGCTACTTAGCTCCACCCCACGGTTTATGGGGCCTGGATGCATGATGACAATTTGCTTCTTGAGTCCATCGAGCATCCTCTTGGTTATCCCATAATACAGCGAATACTCTCGGAGGGAAGGAAAATATTTAATTTGCTGACGCTCCAGCTGTATCCGAAGCACATTGGCAACATCGCACCAAAGCAAGGCCTTCCTTACATCGAATTCGACTTCGACACCCAGCTGACTGATAAATTTTGGTAGCAGGGTAGGAGGTCCGCAAACCATGATCCTGGCGCCAAGTTTCTGCAGCGCAAAAATGTTCGACAATGCCACGCGTGAGTGCAGTATATCGCCGATGATCGCGACCCTTTTACCGGAAACACTTCCGAGCTTCTCCCGAATCGAAAATGCATCGAGCAATGCCTGGGTTGGGTGCTCATGAGTGCCGTCACCTGCGTTTACAATGTTTGCCTTAATATGCTTCGCCAGAAAATGACATGCGCCGGGACTTGCATGCCTCATGACAATCATGTCAACCTTCATCGCGAGGATATTGTTTACGGTATCGAGCAATGTCTCACCCTTTTTGACAGAGCTGTTTGACGCGGAAAAATTTATCACATCTGCGGATAACCTCTTCTGGGCGAGCTCAAAGGAAAGACGGGTGCGCGTGGAATTTTCGAAGAATACATTCGCGATGGTTACATCCCGCAGCGATGGCACTTTCTTTATCGGCCGGTTAATTACCTCTTTAAAGTTGTCAGCGGTTTCAAAAATGAGTTCAATGTCTTCTTTGGTGATGTCCTTAATGCCTAGTAAGTGTTTTTGACTGAGTTTAGACATAGATCTAATCCTTGTTGACCAACCAGATTTTGTTTTGTTTGTAACCTTGTGCTTCGAGCTCGACGAGCACCCTTTGGGAGGCCAGCGTGTTCACCGCTTTTCCGACATAGTCTGCTGCTATCGGGAGCTCACGATTTCGCCTTCGGTCTATCAATACAAGCAATTCGACCGTAGCAGGCCGACCGAAGGCGATCATTGCGTCCAAAGCAGCCCGGATGGTGCGTCCTGTGAAGAGCACGTCGTCAACCAGCACTACTTTTTTTCCCTCGATTATAAACGGCACGCGCGTTTCGTTGGCTTTTGCGGGAATCTTCCTTCTCCGGAAATCGTCGCGGTAAAATGTGGAGTCCAGATATCCCAGTGGAATGTCTTTTTTCGTCGCTTGCGTCAATTTGTCGTGGATGATCTCTGCGAGGAATATTCCGCGCGGCTGCATGCCCATGATCACCGAATCATTGAAATCATCGTGATTTTCAATTAATTGCTGGCAAAGGCGGCTGATGGTGAGGTCAAGGAGATCAGAATCCAGGATGAGTTTCTTCTGCATGGCGCGGGCTCAAATATAATGATTCAAGCTCAAAAATTCTCAGGTGGCTTTTAAAGGGTGTTACATGCGGTGGGCACTAACGCAAGTATTCAGACTTGTGCTCAAAACGTGGCCGTCTTCAGACTGCCGCATGATATCTTCAGGCAAAAAAGAAATCTTGGGTCCCAGGTGCTAGCCGGTCAAGATCAGTTTCCTCGCTTCTCCTTTCAAAGAACACGCCAGCATGAAAGCAAAGCATACATCAGTTAATCACTACTTTATTGATATAGAAAACGTCGCGTAACTTATCGCCTTTGCCTGCATTGCGAATAGTCTGGTATCCCCATGCGAAAAAGGCATTGCCGATCCAATGCCGGACGCCACCATCAAGCTCTTTCTCCGAACGTATCACATCCTCGGCAGCGGTGCTTCGAATTTTCTCAGTGGTTTCAGTAATCGTATTATCTGTCAATATCACGCTTTTGACTTTAAGATCCGACTCTTTTTTGTACATGAAAAAAACTTCACTGTCCTTGACAAAAAAGTCTGACGCCTGATCAACTCCCGCCATCTTGACATCCTCGATCTTAAAGCTTTGATCCCAGTTTAGGTCACCTTTGGCATTGAACGATAACACTACAGATTGATTAGCCTTTATTTCATCCACCGTCTTCATGTTATTCCCGGCGGAATACGGCCTGTACATTCTGCTCATTCCAGGGTAGTAATAGGGGGAGGAATACACCCCATAGTTATAGTATGGGTTATAATAATATGGATTGGAATAATACGGACTCATACTGGAAACCGGGTTGTAAAGTTCAGCGAGCAGCAGAAAGCCCTCCTGATATTCCATCACTTTATAAGGCATCACATACGAAGTAAAGTTTGGAATGCGTCCGGCAGTTGCATCACTCGCTGAATTTGCCTTGACCCGTTCGGCCCTTTTAGGATTCAGATGATCCAGAAAGTGTGTTAACTTACCAAAATCGAGATACTTTATCTTTTGCTCATTAAAAGGATCAATGGGCATAAAGTAAAATCCGATAGATTGCTTTGAATTGCGCTCTCCCCATGTTCCCACTACAGCCAGATCCTCACGTTCCAAGGTACTGGTTATTCCGGTCTGTAAAAATTTTTGCTCTTCAATAGGAACAATATCTTCCAGCAATTGCTTCCCATTTTCATCAAAAGTCCGGAAGATAAGCTTTCTGACGTCCTTCGGGCCGCGATCTATAAGTACTGTGTTAAAGGTCTGGTTTTGATTGGTACGCAGGTCGACTAACTCGGTGTCTTTTTGAAAGAAACCCGGAATGACACGAATTCTGTTATCGGGCAACTCGAATAGCACCACAGCAGGTTCGTTGTTTACATAGCCACCAAAGATAAAGTTATCACCCGCTTTCGTGAAGTGCGTGAGCTTGAAATCCAGATCGGGTTTGAATTGATAGCGGCCGGCCTCGGTACCATTGAGATCAATATCGATTAACTCGAAATCATTTTTTGTAGTCTCACCGGTGCGGAAGAGAAGAAAAAGATGATCAGGCGCCACCTCATAGCCAAGAAAATTATTGCGGTCCTTAACTTCTACCTCCAACTCTTTTTTTACCTGTAAAGCAGAATCCAACAGGATTAAGTCCCATAGCTTGTTTGAATTCTTGTATTTGCTAAGCTCCCGAAAAAGCGCAAGCCCCTTTTCATTGAGAGAAATGACGTGGTAGGAGTCATCAGACCCTTTATATAACTTTTCATAACGGCGGGGCTGGGTGACAGTGATTTGATCCTGTGCGAAAACCGGGACGCAAAAAGTAAGTACGGTTATCCCGATGCTGACGGAAAGAATAATCAGGCAGCAACACCGCCTTAAAACGTTGAAGTTGATATTGTGCATTTACTGTATAAAGTATAACAGTTCACTGCAATTTTGCGACCACGGTTGGCTATAACTGTTCGTCCTCGCTAAGCGAAATGATTTGATCAAATTCCTCTGATCTCACCGGCTGAACAGATAGCCTCGAAGCCTTAACAAGGACCATATTGGCTAAACGTTTGTCTCCCTTTATTTGTGCTAGCGTTATTGGTTTTTTTAATTTCTTAACCGGTGCAATTTCGACGGCAGTCCATTCGTCGTCTTTCGGATCCGGGTAACCTTCCTTGGTGATCTTGGCAATTCCAACAATGGCCTTGTCATCATTGCTATGATAGACGAAGGCCTGGTCTCCCTTTTTCATTGCTTTTAGATTGTTGCGTGCCTGAAAATTGCGCACACCGTCCCAACCGGTCTTCTTGTCCCGCACGAGGTCATCCCATGAAAATGTTGAGGGCTCGGTTTTCATTAGCCAGTATTTCATCGCCTTCACGGTTAAGTCTTACCAAATTAGTAAATATTATGAAGCAGTAAATCATTTTGGCGATTGAATGATTAGTGGTTTAATTACCTCCGGCCTGGCTGGGCCAGCGTCTGAATTGCGAGGCCCTAGTAGGCCCGGACGAGCTTGCCTTCCATGTAATTTACGTACGAGCGGTTCACCACTTTCATTCCACCAGGTGTAGGATAGTTACCGGTAAAATACCAGTCACCCGTATGATGAGGAATAGCCTTGTGCAAATTGTCAACGGTCTGAAATACAACATCCACTTCGGCTTTCATGTCGGCGGGCTTTACGATCTCAGATATTTTGGCGGAGATCTGATCGTCAGTAAATTGTTCGTACAACATTTTCACATAATTTAGCTGCACCTGATTGCCCCGGGCGCGAAGTGCCTTCTCGTAAGCTTCGCCAAGCAAATAGTCTTTACCTTCGTCCTTCAGCAGTGCAATCATGGCCCGGAACGCGACAAAGTCACCCATGCGGCTCATGTCAATACCATAGCAATCCTGAAATCGGATTTGCGGAGCTGAAGAAACGACCACGATCTTTTTAGGCTGCAGCCTGTCGAGCATTTTCAGGATGCTTTTCTCCAGGGTCGTACCACGAACGATGGAATCATCTACTACCACCAGCGTATCCTGTCCTTTCCGGATGACTTCATAAGTCGTGTCGTACACATGCGCCACCATCTCGTCGCGGTGAGCGTCATCCGTGATAAAGGTACGAAGCTTTACGTCTTTCAATACCAGCTTCTCTATCCGGGGCCGGAATGAAAGTATATCCTCCAGCGAATCGACGGAGGGTTTTTGGTCAATGATGATATCTTTCTGCTTGTCGATAAGATAGTCTTCGATACCTGCCATCAATCCATAAAATGCCGTCTCCGCAGTATTGGGAATGTATGAAAACACGGTGTTTTTTATATCAAAATTTACCGCGCGAAGTACCTGGGGCACCAGCAACCGTCCGAGTTGTTTTCTTTCCTTATAGATATCCGGGTCGTTGCCGCGCGAAAAGTAAATGCGTTCGAAGCTGCAAGATTTTTTTTCTTCTGCGCGCACGATCACGTGCTGCGCAAAGTCACCGTTCTTCTCGATCACGAGTGCATGTCCTGGCTTGATTTCTTCTATCTGATTGTATTCAATATTGAATGCTGTCTTGATGGCGGGCTTTTCCGAAGCGACTACGACCACCTCGTCGTTGGCATAAAAATATGCCGGTCTGATCCCGTTAGGGTCGCGCACCACAAACGCAGAGCCCGAGCCGGTCAAGCCGGCCATCGTATATCCGCCATCGAAGTCTTTACAGGCCCTGCGCAACATGCGAGGAATATTCAATTCGTTCTCGATAATATCAGATATCTCGCGGTTGGAAAACTGATCTTTGTATTTGTGGAACAAGGCTTGCACCTCTTCATCCAGGAAATGACCAATTTTTTCCATCACCGTAACAGTGTCAACCTTTTCCTTTGGATGTTGTCCAAGGTCTACCAGCAGATCAAATAATTCATCAACATTCGTCATGTTGAAGTTTCCAGCCATGACAAGGTTACGGCTCCGCCAGTTGTTCTGACGAAGAAATGGATGAACGTTTTCAATACTATTGTATCCATGCGTACCATATCGGAGATGTCCAAGCCAGAGCTCCCCGGAGAATGCAACATTTTCCTTCAGCCACCGTTCATTTTTGAATTTCTCTTTTCCGCTCTTTAATGCCTTTTGATATTTTTTGCCAATCTTTTTGAAAAGATGTGCCACCGGCTGGGGTTTAATCGACCGGTAACGGCTGATGTACCGATGTCCTGACTCTACGTCGATCTTGATATTGGCTATTCCAGCACCATCCTGTCCGCGATTGTGCTGCTTCTCCATGAGGATGTACATCTTGTTAATGGCGTACATCAGACCATACTTTTCGATGTAGTACGAAAGAGGCTTTCGAAGGCGGATCAACGCGATGCCACATTCATGAAGGATCTGGTCGCTCATTGGTTATTTCAATTTAGTCATCGCTGCGTGTCCGGCCAGTCCAGCGAGAGGATGCGGCCAATCATAATCACGAATGAAATTAGAGTACAAAGTTAATTTTATTAATCCATCCCATCAACAAACCGGGGTTGAAGAATAATATTAGTATCATTAGAACTAGCAGGAGCCCAAAAAGATTTTCGATGGTAAGAATATTTGCTTCAAGTTTGACCGAACCGGCTTTAATGAAGGAGTAATAGGGTATTCTTATGTAGTAAAAGAGCGAGACAACGGTATTTAACAGGCCGAATATCAACAGCCAAAGCAATGAACTCTTTCCCGTTAGGGCATATGACTCCCAAAGGGCCGTAAAAATGAACAGTTTGGCGGTAAAACCGGCAGTAGGAGGCAGACCAGTAAGGGCAATCAGCCCCACCAGGAGAAAGACAGCGGGTACGGCGGCAACCTTACCTACCCCCGTAAACGTTTCCAAAGTGTCAAGACCGCGGGATTCGAAGTATTGCAAATAGATGAAGATCAGAAAATTAGAGATCATATACACTGCGGTGTAGAACAACATGAACTGGATGCCCTGCGCGAGAAAACTTGAAAGGCCCACAAGCAAAAACCCCGATTGAGCAATTGAGGAGTAAGCCATGAGTCTTTTTGGCTTTGTCTGCCATAGCGCAGAGAAATTACCAATGGAAATGCTCAATATGGCAATGAGGGCAATGATATTCTGCCAGTCATATAGCGGCGGGTCGGCCCGTCCCATCGCCATCGTAAATTTTGTTAAAATGCCGATACCAGCCAGTTTCGGTACAACTGAAAAAAAGGCAACTACAGGCATGGGCGCGGCTTCATATACGTCAGGTGCCCACGGATGAAACGGAGCAGCGGAAATTTTATAGAGGAATCCGGACAAAGCCATGAGCGCCGCGATAAATAACAGGCTTGATTTGCTATTTGCCAACTGGCCCGCAAAATCCGCTGACAAGACACTGAGTTGTCCGGTCAATCCATAGATCATGGTAAAACCGTAGAGCATGATTGCTGATGCTAAGGAACCAAACAAAAAATACTTGAAACTTCCCTCGGCACCTCGTTTTGAAAACGAGAATCCGGCGAGTACATAGGAACCTAAAGAGATCATTTCAAGCGACATGAATATCATGATGAAATGGTTAGCCATAACCAATAGATGTGCTCCAAGCACAACAGCCAGGAGGAGTGCAAAGTATTCTGAAAGCCGGCGTGTCAGTGATGCATTCCGCCAGGTCATCCATACGGTAATTATCGCTGCGGCATCAATGATAACTTTGAGGTAACTGGAAAAGCTATCGGTTCTCAGCACGGTGTTAAACAGCGAAGTACTTTCCTCCTCCGGCCAGTGCGATAGCACCAGCAGCAACGAGGTTGTAAAGAACATCGCTCCGAGAAATGCCAGGAACGACTTGTTGTTGGTGAGCAGTCCGCTCAATGTAAGAAGTAGAATCCCGAGGACAAGCCAGGCTTCCGGAAGGAAGTGAGAGAAGCTCATTGTGATCGACTCTAACCTGTCCGTCAGCGTTGCCACGTTCTTAGGGATTAAGTGTTATCGTATGGCCGGCCTTAATCAAGAATTCAGCAAAGTGACGGGCGAATGGATCAATAATGCTGATCATGGGCTGGGGATACACTCCAAAGGCGATCGTTCCCGCTAGCAAAGGCAATAGCATGATGGATTCCCTGCGACTGAGGTCCTCAAGCATCTCCGGCGGGATATTAACCTTTAGATGGAAGGGGCCAAAAAACATGCGTTGAAGGGTCCAAAGGTAATATGCCGCGGCGATCACTAGGCCAAGCGTTGCTATAAATGCAAGGCCCGGATGCAGCGGACCGGCAACACTGGATGACTTAAACGCGCCCAGGAAGATCATGATCTCACCAATAAAACCCGAAAAGCCTGGCAGGCCCATCGAACCGAAAAATGCAATCAGGATCACCGTGGTATACACGGGCATTTTTCGATACAAGCCTGAGTAATTCCCAATAAGTCTGTCGTTTGTTCTGTCATAAAGTACGCCGGCAAGCAGGAACAGCATTGCAGAAAGAATTCCATGACTAAACATCTGAAAGATCGCACCTGCAGTACCTTCTGGTGTAAATGACGCTATGCCGAGCAGTACAAAGCCCATATGGGATATTGATGAATATGCAATCAATTTTTTTAAATCTTTGCTGGCCATTGCATTCAGGCCGCCGTAGATAATTGAGATTACGCCCATCGACCCAACAAAGGAACCAAAATACAAAGCTGCGTCGGGAAAAATGGGAAAGGCTATTCGGATAAGTCCATAGCCACCTATTTTTAATAGCAACGCCGCCAGAATAACGGATACAGGTGTCGATGCCTCAACGTGCGCATCCGGCAGCCAGGTGTGCAGCGGAACCATGGGTAGCTTTATCGCGAATCCGAAGAACAACAACAAAAATCCCCATTGACGTGCGGTAAACCATCCGATCTGTCTTGGAATATTGGGGTCGAGAACAGTATTGGAGATATAATTCGATGAATCGCTCATGTAGAGCACATTAAAACTGTGAACAAGCTTCCCTGATGACGAAGGATCATGAACGGAAAGATAAAGTCCGATCATTGCAATCAGGATAAGGATTGAACCTGCCAATGTGTATAAAAAGAATTTAATAGATGAATATTCTCTCCTCGGTCCTCCCCATAAAGCGATGAGGAAGAACATTGGAAGCAACATGAATTCAAAGAAAAGATAAAAAAGCAGAAAGTCGAGGGCGGTAAAGCTGCCGATAATTGCGGCATTCAGGATGAGCAGCAGCACGAAATATCCCTTCACGTTCTTGCCTATCGTCCATGATGAGATCGTGGCAATGAACATGATAACGACCGACAAAATCACAAGTGGCAGACTAAGCCCATCGATACCGATAAAATATTGGGCCTGCAACGTTCCCCACGCACCTAGATCAAGGGTGATCCATGGTTGAAGCTCAACGAACTGTAATCCGGCCGCGGATTGATAGTTTACCAGGATGAGAATTAATACGACCAGCTGAATTACACTGGCCGTTAAAGCAAGATACCTGAAAGCGAAGGTAGAC
>JANNPM010000134.1:0-2246 GCA_031400145.1 Chryseolinea sp.
GACCTTAAACTACAGCAGGCTGCGAAATAACGCAGCCTGCTTTAGTTTAAGCATTTATTTATTTGGTTCAATCTCTGATACGGAATTACAAACCTTTCAAGTCCTTACCTGCTGAAAACTTACCGCTTTTGGAAGCTGCAATCTGAATCTCTTTACCTGTCTGTGGGTTGCGGCCTTTACGTGCTGATCTTTCTGAAACACTGAAGGAGCCGAAACCGGGGAAAGTGATCTTGTCGCCTGCCTTAAGAACTTCAGTTACAGAACAAATAAATGCATCCACTGCTTCAGCAGCAGCACTCTTGGTAAGACCTGCTTTTTCTGCTACCGATGCTACAAATTCCGCTTTTGTCATGTTCTCTCCTTTTTTTTACAGATGATTTTATTTACATCCCTTTGTACAGCTTCGTTATTTACTAGACGAAGAATTCCTTATATCACTTCCAAAGTGCCTATTGAGTAGGATAGATATCACCTCTTCTATTTTTTTGCCAACACTTTTCACCGGATATTGATTAAAGAGGTACTGCATCTGCTTATTTTCTGGTTAATTTCTGATTTTCAGAGGAATTGACGACTGTTTTTCCTGATGTATAATTGTCAAATAACCAAGGCTGATACTCAAGGCTGTAAGATATTGCAACAGATGACGGATAAAGTTATTACCGACCGAACAAGGAGGAACAACATGACGAGCAAAACTATCCAGGATCGCGCCGCCGGTGCCATAATGGGCGCCTTCATAGGAGATGCATTGGGCCTCGGGCCGCATTGGTATTACGATCTAAACGAACTTCACCGTGACTACGGAGATTGGATTACCGGTTACACCGATCCGAAGCCGGGTCGCTACCACGCCGGACTCAGGGCGGGCCAACTCGCGCAGCCCGGATTCATTCTCAAGCTAATGCTCAGTTCTCTGGTTGAGTGTGGTCGTTATGATCAGGAAAATTTTTGCCGTAGAATGGATCAGGATCTTTTACCGCTGCTTGACGGCACACCGGTGAATGGGCCGGGCGAGTATACCAGCCAGTCGATCCGTGAATTGTGGAAACAGAGGGTGGAGCAGAAACTGCCCTGGGACCGGACCGGTGGGCATGCCGATAATACCGAGGCGATCGAGAGGACCTTGGCCCTCGCCGTGCGCTATGCGCTGAACCCGGGCCAACTGGCTGCTGCCATCACCAGCAACACAGTCCTTACTCAGATTGATGATACCGTCGTGTCGATGACCGTTGCCTACGGTGCCGTGCTTGGTCTGCTGGTTCAGGGACATGCCCTGGATGCAAAGCTGTCGGCCAAGCTCATGAAACAGGTTAAAGACGTGGCGCTACCTTTTCACGTAGTCACCGGCGCTAATTTGCAGCCGCCACGCCCGGGTGATCCGGATCCACCACGAGCTGGCCGGTTTGCCTCACCTGATGCCCTGCTTTCTCCATCATATATGGCAGCTGCTGCTGTTGATCCGGAAATCCGAATCGAACCGGCCTGGAAGGTGTCGATCGTTTACGGCATGCCTTGCGCCATCTACCATATCCTGCCTTCTGCCTACTATCTGGCTGCGCGGTTTCACAACGATTTCGAATCAGCCGTGCTCCACGCCGTCAACGGGGGTGGGCAGAACCAGGCCCGCGCCATGCTTACCGGTGCACTTGTTGGTGCTCAGGTCGGCCTTTCCGGTATTCCGCAACGTTTTCTCGATGGACTCGAAGATTCCGCCGATCTTTGCCGTCTGGCTGGTGAGCTAGCCGCAAAGGTGGAGATTTCTTGAGTGTGTGAAAGCTCATTTTTACTACGGTTATCATACATTCAGTTCAATGAATGTTCTTTTGCAAGAGTTTCGCCTGAAACAGCATGCTTTAATACATAACCGTTTTCATTGAAAACAATGCGTAACGATTTATGTTGAGTTATGTCCGGAAAATTAGGAATAAAATTGACGTACGTCCATACTTCACTGGGGCCATGTAAAATATGAACCTTATCTCCGGAGACAATCCTCATCCCTGGAGTTTTATAAGTAATATATGGCTTCCCAAGCAATTTCAGGATATCCGCTTTAGTTGTTTTTCCATCAATGATATCCAACCCGTTTTTCCCTTGTGAAAAATTGTGCGCACATCCGGATAGCAGGATAAGTGACAACAGGATAAGTGGAATAATTTTCATATGCGCCTCGCTTTACATTCTAGTCATTGACAGTTGAAAAGTATGTTTTCTGCCTGTTGACAAATAATGTGGTTTCATTT
>JANNPM010000218.1:0-14783 GCA_031400145.1 Chryseolinea sp.
CGTCTCGCAACGTGAGGATCTTACCGACATCAACATGATTGTGTTTGTCGGTGGCTTCTCCAACTCCGATGTTCTGGGTTCTGCAAAAGGATGGGCCGGATCATTTCTTTATAATTCCCATGCGAAAGAGGCCCTTGATAATTTTTACAAGCGCACCGATACCCTCAGCTTAGGGGTATGCAATGGTTGCCAGCTCATGATGGAGCTTGGATTACTTTACCCGGAGTGGAAGGATCATCCAAGGATGCATCATAACGCCTCTCACAAGTTCGAATCGGCTTTTGTAAATGTGACGATACCTGAAAACAACAGCATTTTATTGAAATCCATGATCGGATCCCGGCTCGGCGTCTGGGTAGCCCACGGAGAGGGTCGGTTCGTTCTGCCTGAAAACAGGTCGCTCTTTGATGTCGCCGCAAATTTTTCTCAGTCGGAATATCCTGGCAATCCCAACGAATCTGACTTCGCTGTGGCAGCACTTTCATCCAGGGACGGAAGGCACCTGGTCATTATGCCGCACCTAGAAAGGTCACTTTTTCCATGGAATTGGGCACATTATCCCGCCGACAGGAAGGCAGATAAAATATCTCCCTGGATCGAACCGTTCGTCAATGCGCGAGAGTGGGTAAAAAAACAATATCTCCGGTAAAACAAAAGCTTTATCCCCCGTGTTGAAATGCCGGACGAATAATCCTATCTTAACCTCGGATAGAAATTATTGATGGCAGGAAATAGCCAAGCATTGCCTGCATTCAACCGCACGATAATGGGCTGGCTTATTCCATGTGACTACTACAAATAATTCATTAACACATGAAATCGTCATGCACTGCGTTCACCCAAAAGGATGTTAATTAACCATGCGATTCCATGTGACTACGAAAAAAGCAATTATTAACACATGAAATCGTCATGCACTGCGTTCACCCAAAGTGATGATAATTTTGTCTGGCCATTCCAGGTGACAACTAAAAACAATTATTAACACATGAAAAGATATTACCCGTTCCTCTTATTGGCGATCTTCTTTGCTTCCTGCCTTGGTTACAAAGAGCTACCCGTTGAATACGATTACAGTTACAAAGGCAACTTCAAAAAATACAGGACATACGATATCATGAAACCTGCCGGTCCTGCTGATTCAAGCATGACCAATGCAACAATTGAGAAATCAATCGTAGCGCGGATGAAGTTTCTTGGTTACAGACAAAATCCGAACAAGCCACATCTTATCATCGGCTTCAAGATGTTTGACGACAGCCTGAAGTTTAATGGCTACAGCCAACCTGAAATTGAGGAGTGGATAAAGACTCAAAACGATAACATCAATTACGATCAGCAGAAGTTTACGCTGAACACTGGCACGTTGCTGATTCAGTTCTACGATCGTCGTCAGAACCGTTCTATCTGGCAAGGTTATGCGACCACGCAATACGGCAGCATCGACTTCAACAACAGTCGTCACTTAAGGAACGCTGTAATTTCCATCCTGGATAAATACCGGTTCTGGGCGGAGGGCTTCATGGAAGACGCTACTGCCACTGTAGACGAAAAAGATTTATAATCCGCAATCCGCTCAGATCTCTCTATTTCGATTTCAATGCGTTTAGCGCACCAGGTTATGCTCTAGGGCGAACTATGACTAATAATGCGTCAATTCCCGCCTTTAAGGTCTATCTCGCTGTAAATTCACCCTCGTATCAAATTTTCTCTGGGCTTCCTTCCCGCCTTTGCGCCTTTACGGTAATTCTCCTACATTTGCAAGCCCAAAAAGGGGCTCCCGGGAAACCCTGGGTTCTTGTCCGATGGTGTAATAGGCAACACGCCTGATTTTGATTCAGGAAAGTCCAGGTTCGAGCCCTGGTCGGACAACCTGATTTTTGAGAATCCCGTCAACCCGGGATTCGTTCGTTCATCGTTGAATTTGCCCCCCTGACGAAGGGCCGTGAAGTATAACGGTTGACCGAAAAACGCAAGCGCATGTCCGTAAAGATTTTTAGTGGAAGAGCCACAACCTATCTCGCTGAGAAGATCGCCAACGCGTATGGCGAGCCTCTGGGCGAAGTAAACTACCAGCAATTCAGCGATGGTGAGATGTCTCCGTTTATCACAGAATCCGTGCGCGGCCACGAAGTATTTCTTATTCAGTCGACCTTCGCGCCAGCGGACCATCTGATGGAGCTGTTGCTCATGGTTGACGCCGCCAAACGTGCCAGCGCGTCTAGCATCAACGTTGTAATACCGTACTTTGGTTACGCCCGCCAGGACAGAAAAGACAAGCCCCGTGTTGCCATTGCCGCGAAGCTCATTGCCAACCTGATCTCTGCCGCCGGTGCAAACCGCATTATGGCCTGTGACCTTCATGCAGACCAGATCCAGGGTTTCTTTGACATTCCCGTCGATCACCTTGATGGTTCCTATATTTTCGTGCCCTACCTAAAGTCTCTGAAGCTTGCCGACATCATGTTTGCTTCTCCTGACGTGGGGGGTATTAAACGCGCGCGGTCCTTCGCAAAATTCTTTGACGCTGAGCTGGCGGTGTGCGATAAGTTCAGAAAGGAAGCGAACAAGATAGAATCCATGCGTTTGATCGGTGAAGTGGAGGGCAAGGATGTAGTGCTGGTCGACGACCTTATCGATACGGCTGGCACGATCTGCAAGGCCGCTGCTTTGTTAAAGGAAAAAGGAGCCAAGACCGTGCGGGCAGTATGCACTCACCCCGTGCTTTCAGGCAACGCCTATGAGAACATTGAGAACTCCATGCTGGAAGAAGTGGCCGTGAGCGATACCATTCCATTGAAACAACATGCGCCAAAGATCAAGGTGCTCACCGTGTCGACGTTATATGCGAAGGCTATCCGGAAGATCCATGACAATGAATCTATCAGCTCACTCTTTATCAAGCTGTAACCGATTGAATAGAAAAATAAATTAAACAATAAACAATTATGAAAACTCTGGAGATTATAGGGTATCGAAGAGCAAATCTCGGTAAGTCAGATTCACAAAGATTGCGTGACGAAGGGTACGTACCCTGCGTATTGTACGGTGGTGATAACCAGGTACACTTTTATTCGCCGATGATCCTTTTCCGCGACCTGCTTTACACGAACGAAGCACACTTTGTTCACCTTAATGTTGAAGGCGAAGAATCACAGGCCATTTTACAGGAAGTTCAGTTCCATCCTGTGAGCGAAATCATTCTGCATGCTGATTTTCTGCGCATTACTGAAGACCGTAAAATCAAGATGAACATCCCTGCCCGTCTTGTCGGCCAGGCGCCAGGCGTTACCAAGGGAGGAACGCTGGTTCAAAAGCGATCATCCCTGAAGGTGTTTGGCTTTCCAAAAGATATGCCCGACCATATCGATGTTGATGTATCTACCCTCGATTTCCATCACGCTGTCAAGGTATCCGACATCAAATTCAAAGGCCTAGAATTCGCCGATCCGCGTCAGGCGTCTGTAGCGGTTGTCGAGGTGCCTCGTGCTGCCAAGCTTGCGGCTGAAGAAGCCGCTGCTGCACCTGCTGCTGAAGCTGCTGCACCTGCTGCTGCCGATGCGAAGAAAGCTGACACAGCTAAGAAAGCAGACGCACCTAAGAAAGAAGAAGGTAAGAAGTAACTGTATCGTTCTATGAACCGCAAAGTCCCTGAAACAGGAGACGCTGCGGAACGTTTATAAGTGATCATACAGTGCGCATAGCGAAAATCCGTCGGTCACGTCGGGGCATTTTGTTTCCTGGCATTGCACCGAAAGGCAAAAAGCAATCACAGCGAAAAATCCCCCGCAAGGTCGGGGGATTTTTGTTTCTCGGCATTTTTACAATGATTTGTCGCTGTCCAAATGAAATACCTCATCGCTGGTTTAGGAAATATCGGAGCAGAATATGAGCTCACGCGTCACAACGCCGGTTTTCTGGTGCTCGACCAGCTCGCCGGTCAGCACAAGGCCGGCTTCACAACGGAAAGGCTGGCCGCGCACGCGAAGATAAATTACAGGGGACGTGCCTTGCATCTCATCAAGCCCACTACCTTCATGAACCTTAGCGGAAAGGCCGTCTCCTATTGGTTGGAGGAGCTAAAGGTTCCTAAACAGAACATCCTCGTGGTCGTGGACGAAATAGCATTGCCGTTTGGCAGCCTGCGCCTTAGACCAAAAGGAAGCGCTGCGGGACACAACGGTCTGAAAAGTATTGAAGAATTTTTGCAAGGTCAGGATTATCCACGGTTACGTTTCGGCGTCGGTGATCATTTCCCCAAAGGCCGCCAGGTGGAACATGTGCTGAGCAATTTTTCAAATGAAGAATTCAAGCAACTGCCGGATGTGCTGATCAAAGCGACGCAGATGGTCCTTGCCTTCTGCACCGTGGGGATAGAAAAGACCATGAGTGAGTTTAATGATTAAGGCACGCGGGCCGGTTAGTGCGGAGTTGGACTTAACTGGGTTGTTGGGTAGCCATGCAGCTGGCGTGCGCAGGAAGTTTACTCATTAAAGGTTCATACAAAGAGAATGCTAATGTAGTCAGTAACATGGAAGGATAAGCTCGGCAAGTATTTGATCTTGCAGCCGATTGGCTTTATAGCGCCATGCGCTAATGATGGACAAATCTAAATCTGTTCACAATGGTCAGCAGTCTGTCCGAGGTCACATCGATTTTTTGCATGTACTCTGACGTTGCCTCCTCCTCAGTATCCTTCATCCCGAGGAAGCAAAGTCCCTTGATCGTGACTAGCGTTCGCTTAACATCATTCGAGATGCGCGTCATTTGAAAATTCCGCTCATCCAGTGTGCGCACTAAAAGGTTCCGGCTTACCTCCAGTTCGATCGTTCTTTCCCTGACCCGTTCCTCCAGCCGTTGATTTGCCAACTTGCGACTTCCATTATTTTTAACAAGGATAGAAATGAGCACAACCAACAGCATTGCGAAGCCCCCGATGAAAAGGTTGAGGAATCTTTGGCGATAAATGACATCCTGGTTTAATTGTAGTATCTGACTTTGGGCCCGAATTTTGGCACTATGCTCCCGCACAATGTAGTCAGCTTCTATCTTCATTAAGTTCGTTGTCAGCTCTTCGTCATAGATGCTATCCCTCAGTTGAATGTATTTTTTCTGATAGAACGCGGTTTTTCGAAAATCACCCAATTTTTCAAAAAGCATAGTAAAATTTTTGTAAATTTTTAAAAGCTCGCGATTAAACGGTGTCCCTTCAGTGGCTACCTTTTCAGCCATACTTAAATAATGGGCTACTAGATCAAGTCGCCCTTTTTCAAGGTATAATCGCGTTAAATAAGAAATATCTTCTAGCTGCGTCTCTTCGCTTTCTGCAGCCACAGCGTAGTTTAATGATCTCAATAAATGTTCCTCTGCATCATCGTCCTGGTTCTCGCCCAAGTAGATAATGCCATGACACTGCTCGACATTTTGCATGATTATATTTGAGCAAATCCCATTGCACGAATTGATTGTCTTCTTGATTAACTTTCTTGCCTGAGCGAAATCACCCATCTCGGCATAACACAATCCCATATTTATTAACAGAAGGTCAAGATCAATATTGCTATTAATTTCCTCTTTGATTGTCAGTGATTGTCGATAGTATGACAATGACACTGTGTAGTTAGCGAGCCTATAAAAGATAAGTCCAAGATTGGACAATGTTATGCTAACATCAGATTTTGTTCCGTTCCTTTTTCGTAAGTCGAGCGATTTTAGGTGATATTCCAAAGCTTTATCGTACTCCGCCTTTCCAATGTAAGCATTACCTAATCCATTTAATATCAACATTAGCTCACTCGCATAGCCGTGCCTTTGAATAATAGGTAATATTGGCAGTGAAACAATAATCGAAGAATCAAGGTCACCTACGCGCCGGAAAGCCATTGCCTTAAGTCGAGTTGTTTTAACAATCCTGAAAGTATCTCCTAATGTAGTGGCCATCCTCATAGCGCGATTAGCGTATTTCAACGCAGTCCAATTGTTTACGTCAACATACTCGTAAGCAATTTGATAAAGTACATCGCACCTTTCCTTTCCATCACTCAATGCAATGAGTGCCTTCAAGGAATCTACCTTTTGGCAACAAGCCTCGACCGAAAGTAACGCGTAAAACACCATCAGTAATACACATCCCTTAATGCTGCAACATCCGCATTTATGGACGCTGTACTCACGAAGTATCCCTTTTAAAGTATTCATCACGGCAATGGGATTAGTTAATCTAAAGATTTCAGTATCGTCAACGTAAAAAGTTAAGTCCTAAGCAACCAGTAAGATGGAGAATCCTCCGATAAAAGATTGAGGAATCACTGCCGATGTATGCCGTCGTGGTTTAATAGCAGTATTCTGCTGCGTTAGCTCATTCAAGTAGCCGTGCCTTTGAATAATAGGTAACATGGACAGAGACACGACAATTGAAGAATCCATGTCACCTACCCTTCGCAAAGCCATTGCCTTGAGTCGGGATGTTTTTACAATCTGCAAGGTGTCACCTAGCATGTTTGCCATTTTCATTGCTTGATCGGAGAATTTTAAAGCTTCCGAATTATTCACGTCAATATATTCGTAAGCAATTTGATAAAGCATATCACATTTCTCTTTCCCGGTTTTAAATGGAAGGAGGCTTTTAAGCGAATCAATTTTTTGGCAATTGGCTCTTGATGATGGTAATGAACAACACATTAAAAAAATGAATATGGTTTTGAGACTACATTCCCATACATGGATAGAATTCTTAAAACGCATCTTTGCAAAAATATTTTCCATAACTATAGGATTACCTGATTTGACCACAATACCTTCTTGATTAAATTAAAGTTTTAAATCCAAATTTCCCATGTCAATTATAATATCATCCCGGAAAAAGTTTGAGTCTGCTATTGCCCGGCAGGCTACTGAGGCCTGCGATCAGATCATGAATGAAATGGGTGCCGAAATACACGACGACCTCATTCAGAAGTTGTCGATTTTCCGGTTTTACATCGACCGGCTGGAAGGGTCCGGACCAATGAACAGAGAGGCAGAAGAACTCATTATTGATATGCGAACAGATTTCGAAAATGTTTCCCAGGCTGTAAGGAGAGTTTCAAGACGTTTGCTACCCGTGAAAATGGAGTACGATTCTTTCAAAACATCAATAGAGGTACTCTGCCAGAACATGGAGAGTTGTAAATCCGGGAATATCCATTTCGAGCATATGGGCATCGAGAAAAACATTCCGGCGGTAAGTCAAACTCATTTGTACCGGATCATCCAGGAACTCATTCACAATGCTTTTAAACATTCGTCAGCATGGCATATATGGGTACGCCTGAGATGGGAAAATACCGGGGTAATCGTTGAAGTGGAAGACGACGGAAACGGCGTTCACAACATACCCAATTTCATGGACCGGCTGAGAAAGAAATACAACACGCTCAAGATGCGTACTCGAATACTTGGTGGTTCCATTACGTATCACCAGGGGGATAAGGGACTTCTAGCGAAAGTGGAACTCCCCATTTTATAAGACCCCGGAGCTCTATCGTGTTACAATATTCCGTTTCTGAATGCGTAAGCCAATAACCCGGCAGTATTATGTACGCCAACTTTCCTGATAAGCCGGATCCTGTAAGTCTCCGTAGTTGCCTCGCTCATCTTTAAAAAAGGCGCAATCTCTTTTGTTGTGAGGCCGCTGGCAATGGCCTTTAACAATTCCCTTTCACTGAAGTTTAACACCACAGGGGGCACCGTGTCCCACCGATGAGCATTGCCTTTAATAATATTCAGAATCTTTTCTGAAAAATAACTTCCGAGCTCTACCGTTTTTCGGATGGTCTTGAGAATCTCCTGATATCCATCCAGCTTATACACGATACCATGAACTCCGGCCTGAAGCAGGTTCATAACGAGTTCAGTGCCCTCCAAACCTGTGAGCACAATGACCTTGGGCGGCACTTCTTCTTTTTTAAGAAGCGCAAGGAGTTCTATCCCATTGGTATTTATCAACCGGAAATCCAAAATCACAAAATCCGGTTTCTTCTTAACCTGTTGCTCAAATTCAATTCTATTGGATGCTTCATAGATCGCCTTGACTAAATTCTCCTTTTCAAGCAAGGATCGCAGACCTTCCCTGATTAACACTTCATCCTCCACCAATAAGAAAGTGTATTTTTCCATCGTAATGTCATTTAGATTCTATGGAATAAAAGTAGGCAGAACGGCATGTAAACCTGCTAGAACCTCTGACCGGAAATCCTGATATAATTAAAATACAGTTTGATTCAAATAGCGATCTTCCGACTTTTAAGGGCCGTTACAGAAGCTTCCGGCTTCAATCATTTTGCAGGGCCAATATTCTTTCTTTTGTGTGTTATCCCCAGAAAGGTCAGCCCTGCACTTGATTGATTCCGAACAGTGTTTATAAATTTTCGCGGATTTGTCAGCTTATCACTGAACCCGCAGCAACAACTTCATTGGGCTGCAGCAGTCTTAATTTCCCATCAGCATCCTCGGCCATAAGGATCATGCCCTGGGATTCAACGCCCAACATTTTTCTGGGGGCAAGATTTACGATGAGCGTTACCTGTCTCCCCAAAATCTCTTCAGGGGAATAATGCTGGGCGATGCCACTTAATATCGTTCTGGTATCAATACCGGTGTCAACCTGCAACTTGAGTAACTTAGTTGACTTCTCCATCTTCTCAGCGGCGACAACTTTTCCAACCCTGATGTCAAGCTTAGCAAAATCATCGTAAGTGATCTCATCTTTAAGCGGCGCCACCGGGGTTTTGCTTTCCGTGACATTTAATTTTTTCCGAAGCTTATCCAACTGCTGCTGGATTACAACATCTTCGATTTTCTCAAACAATAATGAAGCAGTCCCCAGGGCATGACCGGTATCAAGGAGGTCGATCACTCCAGCAGCATCCCACCTTGCAGGTTGCCTGTTTAACATGTTATTTATCTTCTGGGCCGTAAATGGCAGGAACGGCTCGCAGAGCACACCGAGGTTGGCCACGATCTGCAAGGCGATGTTCAATATAGTGCGCACACGATCCGGATCTGTTTTATACAGTTTCCAGGGCTCCGTCTCCGCGAGATACTTGTTACCAAGGCGTGCTACGTCCATTAGCCCGGCCGTTGCTTCCCGAAATCTAAAAAGCCCGAGGGATTGAGAAATCCGGCCAGGCAACTCCTGCAAGGTCTGAATAGCCACCTGATCAGCAGGCGCCAGGCTCAATCGCGGGGGAACTCTGTTATCAAAATATTTCTGAGTGAGTACAAAAGCCCGATTGACAAAATTCCCCAATATGGCAACCAGTTCATTGTTGTTGCGGGATTGGAAATCCTTCCAGGTAAACTCGCTATCCTTTGTCTCCGGCAGATTGGCAAGCAGACAATATCTAAGGACATCCGGCTTCCCGGGAAAATCCTCGAGGTACTCATGCATTTCGATTGACCAGCCCCTGCTGGTGCTCATCTTATCGCCTTCCAGGTTCATGAATTCATTGGCAGGGACGTTATCGGGTACGATATAGTCACCATGCGCATGTAGCATGATGGGAAAAATGATGCAATGGAAAACGATGTTATCCTTACCCACAAAATGGATCAGCCGTGTATCGTCATCCTGCCAGTATTTCTTCCAGTCATCCGCATTTACATTGCCAAAGTCGCGCTGTGGTTGCGCATACTTTAAATTCCCAGCGCTCACTTCTTCAAAAAATGCACGGGTTGCAGAAATGTAACCGATAGGTGCGTCGAACCAGACATATAAAACTTTACCCTCGGCCTCAGGCAACGGAACCTTGATTCCCCAGTCCAGGTCGCGCGTCATTGCCCGCGACTGTAATCCCGCATCGATCCACGATTTACACTGACCATATACATTGACCTTCCAATCGGAGGCGTGGCCCGTGATGATCCATTCACTCAACCAGGCTTCATAGTTTTCCAGGGGAAGGTACCAGTGCTTCGTGGCACGCAATACCGGCTTGTTACCCGTCAACGTCGAGCGCGGATCGATCAGCTCCCGCGGACTTAAGGAAGACCCACACTTTTCACATTGGTCCCCGTACGCATTTAAGTTGCCACACTTCGGGCAGGTACCACTGATATACCTGTCAGCCAGAAACAATTTCGCTTCATCGTCATAGTATTGCTCTGAAATCTCCTCATTCAGAAGTCCTTTATGATAGAGCGCTAAAAATATCTCCTGTGACGTCTGATGATGTATTGCTTCGCTGGTGCGATGATAGATATCAAACGAGATACCCAGAGCCTGGAAGCAGTCACGCATCTGAACATGATACTTATCAATGATTGCACGTGGTGTGGTGTGCTCTTTCAGGGCCTGGTTCGGGATTGCCGTGCCATGCTCATCGCTGCCGCACGCAAAAAAAACGTCCTTACCGAGGGAGCGTAGATAACGCACGTAGACATCGGACGGTATGTACGCACCCGCGAGATGGCCGATGTGCTTTGGTCCATTGGCGTACGGCAAGGCCGCGGTAACTGTATAACGCTTAAACTCCTTCATACATTCAATGCAGGGCTGTGCAGCCGCAAAGATGATAAGAGAATTGGATGGAAAAAAATTCCTTTAGGGTGGAATATGCAGACTGCCAAGGCCACAATGCAGAAATTCAGCTTGCATCCATGTGAGTTGCTTAGCCCAAACGCCTTTCCAACTTTTGCACTTCGTAGTATGGGGTTTTTGGAAAGATCACGTAAAACTCCGTGTGGCCTTCAGGGGTTGTGAGCAGGCCGACGCGGCCGCCGATTTTTTCTGTCGCTGTTTTGGTGATGTAAAGGCCAATACCACCAGTTTCAGACCGCTCTGATGCTCTGGAAAACATCTGAAATAATTTGCCCGGGCTGGATTCGCTGATGCCAATGCCGTTATCGATAACGCGCACCTTTACTGCATTGCCATCAACGCTGCTGATGTGGACCTTCATGAAGGAGTCAACGCGATCCGAATCATTATAAAACTTAATGGCGTTGTCGATAAGGTTCTCCAGCACTATCCTGACCAACTCCTTATCGGATTCCATCTCGGCGCCAGGGTCGATATAGGTAGATATTTTCAGCTCCGGGGGCAGACCTTTTTTCTTTTCAAGCATGAGCACATCGTGCACGATTGCCTCAAAATCAATTGGTTCTATGGTCAGCTTGGAATTATTAATCTGGTTGATAATGACCAGACGTGTAAGAATGGAGTTAAGACGTTCCGCCGTAGCATCGAGCTTACGCAGGTAATCCAGTGCGATCGGATCTTTAACATCCAGCAGCGCGACATTGCACATCCCTTTTAAACTTGCCAACGGACCCCGGATATCGTGCGATGTCTTGTAAATGAAGTTATCAAGTTCGTCGTTTACTTGTTTCAACGATTGGTTAACCCTGGCCAGGTCGATGGTTTTCTTGTCCACTTCAATGTCAAGCTCCCTATTCTTGTTCTCCAGTTCCGTATTCTGCTTTTGAATTACTTCCTTCGCTTCCGACAACTTTGCATTTACCCTTTTGATGTTTCGATTACCAAATTGAAGGACCAAAACCAAAAGCCCTGCCAGCATTGCGATTACAGCAATGGCAACATTTAAGTCGCGTTGCTGGCTGATAACAACTTCTTTGGAAGCAATGGTGGCGATGTTTCTACGTTCTTCATAGTTCACCTGAATTTTGCCGATCTTTCGCACCAATTCGCTTCCAATTAAGCTATCGGACAAATCAATTAGCTTTCTTTGAAAAAAAGACGCCTTCTCATAGTCGCCCGTTCTAGTGTAGAGCCGCGAAGCGAACCGGTATCCTTCAATCAATATTTGGTTGAACCCACCTTCTCGCGCAATGCTGTCGGCTTCAGAAAGCCTATTTATCGCGAGGGCATACTCCTTTTCTTCAATTGCAGTTGCCGCGAGATATACCAAGCTCTCCGCTTGCCATCGTTTGTCGTTTTCAACACGCGCCCGCGTTAATGATTTATTTAAATGCACTTCCGCATTTGCATAATCATGTAGATGGAATGAGGCTTCACCCAAACCGTACTCCCCGCCAATCCTGACCTCATTGTTGGAACAATTTGGCCCACAAACCTCTATTGCCTTAAGAGTGAATTGCTTGGCGTCACTATATTTTTTCAGTTGCAGATAACACAGCCCTAAATTGAGGTACAGAAAATCCAAATCTTTGGTATCATTCGCCTCCTCTTTCATTGCAAGACATTTATTATAATATTCTAATGCGCCTTCGAAATTTAGCAGTTTAAAATATACAAGTCCTATATTATTAAGGGCTACGCTTATTTCTGCCTTATCGCCTTCTCTTTCACGTAGAACTAATGATTGGAAGTTATATTCTAGGGCTTTGTCGTATTCGGCATTAAATGTATAGGATACCGCCAATCCATTGAGAATCTTTTTGTATTCGTCAACAAATTTATTTCTTGATGCGATAGGGCGAACTTCCTGCAGAATAGTGATTGACTCCCGCAATCTCCCAAGGCGACGTAATGAATGTCCCATGATGCGCCCTGCCTTAACAATGCGGAAGCTGTCCGTAAATTGAACAGCTAACTTATAGGCCTCACTTGCATACCTAAACGACTCTACGTCGTCGACTTCAAGATAGTGCCAACCCAGTTCAACCTTTGTTTTCAATAACTCTTCGCCATCCTTTGTATTCCTCAAAACACTTAAAAGGGAATCAACGAAATTTTTTTCCTGAGCCTTAGCTCGATCCGAAAGAGCTATCAGGAACAGAGCAAAAAAAATAAGTCTAGCTGTTTTGAAAAAAATACAGTACACAAGTAACTAAGAAAAATTTGTTGCTATAAAACAATATGAACGATAAACTACCTTTGACTTAACAATTTAGTTCTAAACTGATCGATTTCAAAAACTAAAAACTTAAACCTTAATACCCATGAAAAAAACCATCTACATTCTATTGATCGCCGTTGCTACCGCGATGAGTATTACAAGCTGTACTGAAGAAGAAGTAACCCCAAGCATTAACATTAAGATGGCTGGCGGAGGTCATGCATCGCAACCTAAATGAGTTCTGAATATAATAACCACATTGATCAACCATGATGAAAAAATTATTGTACATAGCACTACTTGCATTTGCCTCATCGATAACCTTCACTGCTTGCACTGAAGAAGAAGTCGCTCCAAGTATGCAAATGCCAGGAGGAGGTCATGCATCTCAACCTAAATGAATTCTTCTAATAACTCTAACTCTATGAAAACCAAAATAATGCTCTTCCTAGCAGGTGCTGCTATTGTGACGCTGTCGTTCACCTATGCATCTACCACCAACCGCGCTGAACAAAAGCAAGTAATCTCTTCGATTTCTGATCAGTCAGCTCCTGCCGGCGGATTCGCAATGGAAGAAAAATAGTCCAGTTACACAACACGCTCCTAAGAATAAATCCGCCCAGATGGCTGCATTGTGTGCAGTCGTCTGGAACACGAACAAAGTAAAACAGCGCCCAGGAACCCCACGCGGCCGCCGTCATAACAATTGAATCTGCAACGCAGAATTCCTCCCCCTACCAGTCTTTTTTAGATATTTCTACGAAACGTCGTATACGTCGACGAACAAATCTACATAATTCAAAGCTCTAAAACCGCAACCATTATTATATTCACATTCTATCCACAATCTGATGTGGATAGAAAATGCCCGCTATCAGGCGGCCGAAAAGTGGTTACCTCCAGGTACCTCACTCACACGCAGTAATTCGGGGATATGAGCGACCGGAAACGTCGACAGAATAAAAACATCCCGAAAAAATCAGGCCTACCCCCCGCCAGCGGGGGTGGTAATGGATACCCCACTTTGTTACTTTCCTTCCTCAATTGTAAATAAAGTCAGGGAAACCTTACATCTAAAACCGTTAGAAATTGCCCTTTTTGGCATTATTTTTTGTAGGCAGGCCGGGAATACAATTCGAGCACCTGAAACATTTCCTTGTCTCTAAGACCCCCTGGATTCGGGGTAGTGAGTAGCTTGTCACCAGCAAAAATGCTGTTGGCGCCAGCCATAAAACAGAGCGCCTGTTCTTCGAGGTTCATGCGCACTCTTCCCGCTGATAACCTGACCATCGTGCGTGGCATGATTATACGCGCCGTGGCGATCATTCGTACCATCTCCCATACGGAGACCCGCGGCTGATCCTCCAACGGTGTGCCTGGAACCGGTACAAGCGCATTGACGGGAACCGATTCAGGGTGCTCCGGCAACGTAGCCAGCACACGCAGCATGCCTATACGATCGTTTTCATTCTCTCCCATACCAATGATACCACCGGAACACACGGAGATCTTTGCATTGCGCACACTCTCGAGCGTCTCCAGTCTGTCGCCATATGTACGCGTGGTGATAACGTCACCATAGTATTCCTCACTGGTATCCAGGTTGTGATTATACGCATACAAGCCGGCATCCTTAAGCTTCCTCGCCTGCGCGGGTGTCAGCATTCCCAATGTGCAGCATACTTCCATACCCAGGGCGCTCACACCTTTAACCATACCGATCACCTTGTCGAAGTCGCGGTTGTCGCGTACCTCACGCCACGCAGCGCCCATACAAAAGCGGGTGCTTCCGGCGTTTCTCGCCTCCGTGGCGCGCTCCAATACTTCGCTTACTTCCATGAGGCGCTCGACCTTCACGTTCGTATGATAACGGGCGGCCTGAGGGCAGTAAGCACAGTCCTCAGGGCAACCGCCGGTCTTTACAGACAGCAATGTGCATACCTGCACCTCTTGCGGATCGTGATAAGCGCGGTGTACAGTGGC